>JARLHC010000150.1 GCA_031292455.1 Ignavibacteriaceae bacterium | reverse complement strand
TATATATTCTGCACAGCATATGTCGGGAGAAATTAATATCGATAATAATCCGGTTTGAATGGACCGTTTACAGGCACGCCGATATAATCAGCCTGTTTTTGAGTAAGAGTATCGAGTTCAACGCCGATCTGATCCAAATGGAGCCGAGCAACTTTTTCGTCGAGATATTTAGGGAGCATATATACTTTATTTTCGTATTTCTGATGGTTTTGCCAGAGTTCGAGCTGGGCGAGGGTCTGGTTAGAGAACGAATTAGACATAACGAAAGAGGGATGGCCGGTAGCGCAGCCGAGGTTAACCAATCTTCCTTCAGCCAGTACGATAATATCTTTTCCATCGATAGTATATTTATCGACCTGAGGTTTGATAATATCTTTAGTTTTGCCGTAATTATTATTGAGCCAAGCCATATCCAGTTCAGTATCGAAGTGACCTATATTGCAGACAACGGTATTATGCTTCATTTTTCTGAAATGTTCTTCTTTAACAATATCGCAGTTTCCAGTTGCAGTAACGATCAAGTTAGCTCTGGGAATAGCGTTGCTAAGTTTTTTGACTTCATATCCATCCATAGCAGCCTGGAGTGCGCATATAGGATCGACCTCAGTAACGATAACTCTAACGCCAGCGCTTCTTAGAGATTGAGCAGAGCCCTTGCCTACATCGCCATAACCGCAAACGATAGCAACTTTACCGGCCATCATAAGATCAGTAGCTCTTCTTATAGCATCGACTAAGGATTCGCGGCATCCGTACTTATTATCGAATTTTGATTTTGTAACTGAGTCATTAACATTGAAGGCCGGGAGAGGGAGAGTGCCATTATGCATTCTATCGTATAATCTGTGAACGCCAGTAGTAGTTTCTTCAGAGATTCCTTTAATACCGGGAACGAGTTCAGGAAATTTATCGAGGACCATATTAGTAAGGTCGCCACCGTCATCGAGAATCATATTCAAGGGTTTCCGATCCTTTCCAAAGAAGAGGGTTTGTTCTATGCACCAATCAAATTCCCGGGCATTCATTCCCTTCCATGCATAGACAGAGATTCCGGCGGCGGCAATAGCTGCAGCGGCATGGTCCTGAGTAGAGAATATATTGCAGGAAGACCATGTAACTTCGGCACCGAGTTCGATAAGAGTTTCGATGAGGACAGCAGTCTGGATAGTCATATGGAGGCATCCGGCAATGCGTGCACCTTTGAGGGGTTTTTTAGGTCCATATTCCTGACGAATAGACATAAGGCCGGGCATTTCGGCCTCAGCGAGTTTTATTTCTTTTCTTCCCCATTCAGCGAGGGAGATATCTTTAACTTTATATTTTACGTATTTAATATCCTGAGTTGGTTGATTCATTTAACAATCCTTTTTAGCTTAATTTATTATATCAGTTCTTCTTACCATTAACATATTTTTTGAATACGGGAACAAGGTCCAGATGTTCCCATGTAAAATCTTTTTCATTTCTACCGAAGTGGCCATAGGATGATGTTTTCTGATAGATTGGTCTGCGCAGATTAAGTCTGCTGATAATTCCTTTAGGAGTAAGGTTAACTTCTTTCTTAATCATGGCAGCAATTTCACTATCAGGAATTTTACCGGTTCCTTTAGTATCGACAAAGATAGAGACAGGTTCAGCGACGCCGATTGCATAGGCGACCTGAACGAGGCATTCTTTAGCCAACTTAGCGGCGACAACATTTTTAGCAATATGTCGTGCGGCATAAGTGGCGCTTCTATCTACTTTAGAGGGATCTTTACCCGAGAAGCATCCGCCGCCATGTGGTGCCCATCCGCCGTAAGTATCGACAATAATTTTTCTACCTGTCAGGCCGCTATCGCCGTGAGGACCGCCTATTTCAAATCTGCCGGTAGGGTTAACAAAGTACTTTGTTTTCTTATCGAGGTATTTAGCGGGAATGACTGTCTTGATAACATACTTAATAACATCTTCTTTAATCTTACTTTGTTTTGCATCGCCGTCATGCTGAGTAGAGATAACGACGGTATCGACTCTAAGCGGATTTTTATTATCATCATATTCAATAGTTACCTGAGATTTAGCATCAGGGCGGAGGTAGGGCATTAATTTAATATTCTTTTTTCTTATATCGGCAAGTTTTTTTACAAGCTGATGTGCATAGACGATAGGCATAGGCATGAGTTCAGGAGTCTGGTCGCATGCGTATCCGAACATAATACCCTGATCGCCGGCGCCGCCTGTATCGACACCCATAGCAATATCCGGAGACTGAGAGTGGATGGCATTAAGCACAGAGCATGATTCAGAATCGAACTTATATTCAGCGCTGGTATAGCCAATATTTTTAACAGTTTTTCTGACAACGGCCTGAACGTCTATATATGCAGTAGTAGTAATTTCGCCGCCGACTAAAACTAAGCCAGTGGTAACGAAAGTTTCGCAAGCTACACGTGCATTGGGATCTAATTTATAAATAGCATCCAGCACGCCATCGGATATTGCATCGCTGACTTTATCCGGATGTCCTTCGGAAACTGATTCCGATGTAAAGAAAAATGACATATCTTTATGTTTCCTTATTTACTTATATAATTAATAAAAATCTATTTCCGAAGAATCGCCGGAATTGAGTCTGTGGAATGACCCATTGATAATGGAATTATTTCCTATTAGTGAATTTTCGAGCATAGCCATATTTACAACAGCGTTAGAACCGACGATTGAGTTCCTGATAATACTATCTGATATGCGGCATTCTTTATCGATGGTAGTATAGGGGCCGATAACAGAATTCTCAATATGAGCATCATCAGCAATAAAAACAGGATGATTTATAACAACGTTATCAAATTTCTTACATACACTTTTCTGATCGAGGAGATACCGATTAGTGGATAAAAGAGTTTCCGGTTTACCGCAGTCGAACCATCCTTCAACGGGGAAAGTAGTAATCTTTTCGCCCATATCGATCATTATCTGGAGAGCATCAGTTAACTGGAGTTCGCCTTTAGTTCTTAAATCTTTTTTTACAAGCTGGTTAAGACTTTTAATAAGTACATCTGAATTGGAGATATAATACAGCCCCACCAAAGCCAGATTGGAAACAAGTGTCTGGGGTTTTTCAATAAGAGTCTTAATAAACCCATTCTGCATAACAGCAACGCCAAATCTTTTTGGATCATCGACATGCTTAACGCCAAGGGAGGAGACTTTATTTTTAAATACATCCTTGAGGTTGACATCGAAGACAGTATCGCCAAGGATAATAAAAATTTCTTTTTCATCAAATGTAGGAATAGCGGTATAGATTGCATGTCCCAGCCCTTCCATAGATTCCTGCTCAATAAAGGTGGCATCCAGGCGGGGATATTCTTTCGATACATATTCTTTAATCATTTCTCCGAGGTGCCCGATAATAAAGGTAGCTTTGTTAATATTTTCAGTGAAAAGCTTATCGAGAATATGACCCAGGATTGGTTTTCCCCCGACGTTTAATAAAACTTTAGGGGTAGAATATGTATGTGGCTTTAACCTGCTTCCAATTCCAGCAACAGGGATAATAGCTCGCATAGTTCCTTCAATTTAATTACAATATTAGCGAGTAAAATTACCTAATATGAAAAAGAATAACAAATTTATAGAAAATGAGAATTATGAGATATCTAAAAATTTTTACTTAAGACTTAGTAACTTCTTATATTAAAAGGGATGAAAATAAAACGATCTAAATATGAAATTAAATACACAAATTAGCAGGCTTTTAGGCATTAAATATCCAATAGTACAGGCAGGTATGGTATGGGTATCTGGATGGAGGCTTGCATCAGCAGTGTCGAATTGTGAAGGGCTGGGGTTAATAGGATCCGGTTCTATGAAGCCGGAACTGCTAAGGGAACATATAAGGAAATGTTTCAATGCAACAGACAATCCATTTGGTGTTAATATTCCGCTTTTAAGAGAAGATGCAGCAGATCTAATAGATGTTACGATTAAAGAGGGAATTAAAATTGTATTTACCTCAGCCGGCAGTCCGGCAAAATTTATTGATATATTGAAGAAGAATGAAATTAAGGTAGTACATGTTGTGTCTTCAGTAGAATTTGGTATAAAGGCTGAGAAGGTAGGATGTGATGCAGTTGTAGGAGAGGGAGTTGAAGCTGGAGGACATAATGGAGCAGAACAGATAACTACTTTATGTCTAATACCACAACTTTCGGAGACATTAAAGATACCAGTTATTGCTGCAGGAGGAATAGCTGATGGGAGAGGAATTCTTGCTGCAATAACATTAGGTGCCAAAGGAGTCCAGTTAGGGACCCGTTTTGCCGCGACAGTTGAATCATCTGCACATCCTAATTATAAAAGGAGGTTAATTGAAGCGGGGGATGGAGATACAGTACTTGCATATAAGCGAACCGGCTTAGTCAGGATGTTAATTAATGATTTTGCTATCCGTTCAGTAAAAGCAGAGGAAGAAGGCTGGAGTGAAGATCAACTTAAAACACTTTTAGGAAGAAAGAGGGAGAAACTAGGTATATTTGAAGGAGATGAGACAGAGGGGGAAATGGAAGCAGGTCAAGGGACGGGATTGATAAAGGAAATCCTAAGCGTAAAAGATCTTTTTAATAAGCTTATTACTGAATTTAATACGGCGAAGGAAAGGATTTGTGTATAATATATATATGAAGAAAAATTTTTATTATGTTTATTAAAGTTTTTAATCCAATTAAATTTTCGGCAAAGTCATGAAGAAAATTGTGTTGTTATTGTTAGCCATCTCCACTATTGTATATTCGCAGAATAAGGAAGTTGAGACATATAAAAATGCTACAGGAGTAAAAGATCCGATACTAAAAATTGCTGCTCTAAAGGACTTTACAACTGAGTTCCCCAAAAGCAATTATATTCCACGTGCCTATTTAGATATTACAAATAATTATCTTGATATGGATAATACTGATTCGGCCTTAATTTTTGCGGATAAATATGTAAACTTCTATCCTGTTGAATCAAGACTTAATCCATTAAATAACATAGCATACACGTTAGTAAGCAAGAAAAAGGGGTTAGATTCAGCCAGGGTTTATTCTCAAAGAGCAGTACAATTTGTAAGAAACAACAATATTCCGAACATAGGTATGTACCTTGATACATATGCAGCTATTCAATATGCATTAGGGAAAAACGAGGAGGCATTAAATGCAGAGACGGAAGCAATTAAAGGACACACGGATGATCCGGAATATTTAATGAGCCTTGCAATTTATCAAGATGCGGCGGGGAAAACCAGAGAAGCCTTAAATACAACGGCAGTTGTTATATTGCGTGGAGACGCAGAAACAGGGGTTGATAAGTTTAATTTATGGCTTCAGAAACTAGCACCAGACGGGAATGCCCGAGTCTTGTTAAAAAAAGAAATTGCCGAAAATACAGTAAATGATTTTCTCAAATCTGCAAAGAAAGAAGATAAACCAAATTATAAATCTACTGCAGCGGCATTTTATTCAGTAATGATGCTTGACCTTGATACAGCAGAATTGTGGGCATTACAATCAAAAAAATCGATCACTAGGGATACGCCAATAGAAGATCAGGTTATGTTCCACAAAAACCTTGCTTTAGTTTATGCTTCGGAACAGAAGACGGATGCCGCTTTAAATGAGCTGAAGAAAGTTGAGAATTATGTTGACCCATGGGATTCAGGATTCTGGCTTACCCTGGGAAATATTTATGAAAAACAGAATAACAACAAAAAAGCTCTTGATGCATACATTTCCGGATTATATGCATTTGAATCACCTTCAGTAAAGACCGCAGCATTAGCCCTGCTTGTTAAAATGAATCTTACAAAAAAAGATGAACTGAAGTATCTGATTGAAAAGAAGCAGAAGTCGTCCAGTTCTTTTGAAAAAAGCAAATACACAAACAGACCTACGGGTAAGATTTTACTTGCCGAATTATTTACTGGAGCAGAATGCGGGCCCTGTCAGGGAGCTGATGTTGCTTATGACGAATTAGCTGAATATTATCCGAGAAACTCATTAGCTATACTTGAATATCATGTTAATATACCGGGACCCGATCCAATGACAAATCCTGATACATACAACAGATATGTTTATTATGGAGGGACATTCGGGACCCCGACTGCCATAATAGAGGGAAAAGAAATAATTACAGGGGGAGGGCCCAGGTACCTGGCTTTAAACAGGTATAATCTTTATAAATATGCTTTAAGCAAATATGAGAATCAAAAACCAGAAATTATTATTTCGGGGAAAGCAGTAAAAAATGGGAATGAAATAAATGTTAATTTGAATATAAAGGGGAAGACTAAGGAACAAAAAGATGTACTTCATATTGCTCTTGTAGAAAAATCGATTAACTATACGGGCTCTAACACAATTGAAAAACATAAGTTTGTTGTGAGGAACCTCCTGGATGGTGTATCCGGTATTAGTATGACATCAGACAAAATATCCAAAAGTTTTGATATCGAAAAAATAGAAGAGGGATTAAAAAATTATCTTGACAACCCGACAAAGCAACCTTCCTGGCGTCCATCCTTTGGCCCTCCTTTGTGGAAGGCAAGAACAGATACTATTAACAGAGATAACCTGGCAGTAGTTGCATGGATACAGAACGCTGAAAGCAGAGAGATAAAAAACAGTGTTTATTTTGATGTAAAATAAATATTACAAAATGTTAAAAATATTATTTATATGTTCACTCCTTTTAGTCTCCGGAGGGAATATTTTATCTCAGGATAAAAATATTGTTGATTTCAGTATTTTTTCAGTTCCAGATACTGTAAATAAAAATAGCTTTACCGTTTTTATAAACATTGAAATAAAGAAAGGATGGCATTTAAATTCCCATAATCCTATGGACGAATATCTTACACCGACAACAGTAAAATTAAAAGACACATCAGAAATTAAGGTAGTAAACATAGAATATCCTCCTGAGGTGATTAAAAAACTTCAATTCTCAGACACGGACCTCTCGCTGTATGAAGGAGTGGTGACGATCAAGGTACATTTATCATTAAATGATAGATTTGTGAAGGATAAAAGGAAAGTGGGATTAGAGATAGAATATCAATCGTGCAATAACCAAACGTGTCTCTTCCCTGTTCAAAAGAATTTTGTTATAAGCTTATAATTGAACACTACTTATTCAAATTCCTTAAGTACATCTTCCAAGCTTCTTGCTAAAGGGAAGTAAGAAATAATTTTCCTGAGAACAGAATCAACCACAGCATCAGGACACGAGGCTCCGCTTGTTAATATTATAGAGACAGGTTCTTTTTCCGGAATAAACTGAATATTGCTTAGTTCTTTTTTAGAATGCAGATCGAAAGGACTGATTAATTCTTTAGATATTATTTTTTCTTCAGATGAAACAAAGAAAGTCTTGAAATTCTTTTCGCACAGTTCAACAATATGTGTAGTATTAGAACTATTATACCCCCCTACAACAATTGCAAAGTCGGCGTTAACCTTTAACAATCCATAGGTCGATTCCTGATTATCATTAGTAGCATAGCATAATGTATCCTTTGTATCTGCAAAGTGGTATTTAAGTTTATCAGCGCCGTATAAATTGATAAGAGTTGTTTTGAGCAATTCAGATATTGCCTCAGTTTCGGAGGCCAGCATAGTAGTCTGGTTTACAACCCCAAATCTTTTCAGATCATTTTTAAAATCAAATCCATTTGAATATCTTCCATTAAAGAACTGATAAAATTCACTTTCCTTTGATTCGCAGGAAATAAAAGAGCATAACACCTTGGCTTCATTAATATCACGTATTATTAAAGACGGAGCAATAACAGAGCTATGTGAAAAAGTTGCCCTAGTTTCTTCATGATAATGTTTACCATGAATAATAATAGTATAATCATGTGCACCCAATTGGGTTGAGCGGTTCCACACTTTCTCAACGAAAGGGCAGGTAGTGTTATATTTATACGGATCAATCCCCTTTTCTTTCAGTCCAGATTCAATTTCAAGTGTAGTTCCAAAAGCAGGGATAATTACAATGTCCTTATCGTTAAGATCATCCCAATTGAAAATCCTGTTTCCCGCAGTATCCATTAAGAAATGTACCCCGCGGGAAAAAAGATCATTATTTACCCCGGGATTATGAATCATTTCACTTAGCAGAAAGATTCTTTTGCCGGGGTTTTCATCAATAATTCTATATGATATATCGATAGCATTCTCAACACCATAACAGAATCCGAAATGACGTGCTATATAAAATTTAACTGGTCCAAAGTCCAGGAGTGCGGGTGTAAAATCTTTCTTCTTTGGATCATTTATTTTACGTGAGTTTTTTATTTTTGAAATAAAGGAACTCCTGTAAAATAAAGGGATATCAAACTGTTTCATAAATGAGCCGCAATTACTTATAACGAAATTTAATAAAACAGCCCAGATAAATCACTGTAATTGCTTATCAAATAAACCTTATTAATTGAGAAAGGTACTTTTCTTTTTGGTATTAGCCGATAAGCTGATATCAGAATTGATAGATTGAATTTTTATATTTTTCTTAACATTCTCATCAAGAGTATTGATAATGAGTTCAATTTTTTTCCTCAGATCATGGGAAATACCAATAAAAAGAATGACCCGTTTATTAGTAAACTTAGTCTGCCTGGTAGCAAGAAACTTTATTTTTTCTTTCAATTCAGGGTTTTCCATATCTTCTTCATTCAAAGTAATACCAATAGCATAATCTTTTTTATATCGGGCAATTATGTCAACATCAAAGCCCCCCATTCTCTGTGGTTCCGGAAGATAGATACCAAACTTTCTACTGATTGTCAGATATCCATTTTTCCAAAATTGATCTACTAAAAGGTCAACACTATTTCTTTTCATAAGATCTAACATATATCCTCCCGGGCTTATTAAGATATTATAGGTATTACTGGGGAAAATCTCTTCTGGCTAAGTACCCGAATATTCACAATTTTGTCATACTCGAATTTTTTAATTTCGCTGGAGTTATTAATTCTTCCATAGATAACCTTTTTACCTGATTTTTCCCGCGAAATATAGTAAGGGTCTAAAATTACCTCATTGAATCCGTAATGAAATCTTAACTGGTTTCTGTGATTGATAGCGAATGAAAATATTTCCGACTTCATAAATACTCCGGTTTTTTAATTTATCCATCTGAAAACGCCAACTACTTTTCCTACAACAGAGAATTCATCTTCTGCAGTTACTATTATAGGGATGTATTTTTCATTTTCAGGATTTAACTGAATTATATTTTTTTTCTTCTCAAAATTCTTAACAGTTACTTCTCCATTTATCATGGCTACAATTGTTTCTCCATTTTTAACTTCCTGAACGGGAGAGACAATTACCATATCGCCTTCAAAAATCCCAGCATTGATCATACTATCACCTTTAACTTTAAGCGCAAAGGCATTTTCTGATTTATTCATAAATGAAGGGTCAATAGCTAAACTTCCTTCAATATTCTCTTCTGAAAGAACGGGCGTGCCTGCAGCAACCTGCCCAACTATTGGAACCTTATAAAAGAATTGGGATAAGTTGATCGAATTCTTCTGAAATTCTGGTTTTAATACAGAAATTCCCCTGCTCATATTATTAAGAATGGCAAGGTAACCTTTTTTTTCGAGAGCGTCTAAATGTCTTTTAACGCCGAAAGTTGAAGAAATACCAAAATGTTTTCCTATTTCTCTTAATGTTGGAGGGTACCCAACATTATCTCTATACTGACATATAAAATCCAGTATATCTTTTTGACGGTCTGTTAATTTATCATCCATAAGGTGCTCAATTGTTCACTACCAATATAGTGAACATCCGCATACTATGTCAAATGTTTTCTTCAATTATTTTCAGAAATGTGAGCCGG
>JARLHC010000149.1 GCA_031292455.1 Ignavibacteriaceae bacterium | reverse complement strand
AGATGATCCCAGCGCCAGCCATCCGGCATGCATCCCCATCGATTCTACAATAATTATTCTTTCATGCGAATATGCTGTCGTTCTTAATCCTTCACTCAGACTTACAAAAGACGAAATCTTCTCTGCTGCTGTCGGGTACCCTAACGTAAAATAATTTACAATCCCCTTATTATTATTTATTCCTACGTCGTTGTCTATAGTTTTGGAAATTAATACCTGGGGAATATTTCTAAGCAGTAAGGAGTTCGATAATGTATCCTCTCCTCCTATTACAATAAGACCGTCTATTTTATGCTTTTCCAGATTTTCCGTAATCTTCTTTTCTGGCTCATCAATCTTATGGAGGTTTACCCTCGAAGATTTCAATATAGTCCCCCCAATCCTGGAACCGAATCTTGCATCTGAAAGCTTTACATAATTACCATCAAGCACTCCCTGCCATCCCTTAACAAACCCTAAAAGCTCAATTCCGTTTTCTTTTGATTTTTCAAGTGCCGAGGCAATTACACTGTTAAGTGGAGCAACGTCCCCTCCGCCTGTAAGTATCCCTATTCTTTTTTTTGTCATATATTAATCTAAAAACACTGCTTTATTTTGCTTGCTTGATAGGTAAAGTGCTTCTATTACTTCATTTGCTTTTAATCCGTCATAACCGCTTCCCAATGGTTCCCTGTTGCTCTGGCATGCTGATTTGAATTCTTTCCACTCTTCCCTCCAGCTTATATCTTCCGGCCCATAATTGATTATGTTGATATCCGGCCTCCCTCCTTCCTTTTTCCTTATTCCGGTTTCAAGCGATTCGGGACCGTAACTCCCTCCCAGTCCTTCTATTTTCACATATCCTTCCGTACCGAATATTTCAAAAGAGAAAATGTTTTTCCAGTTTGTCCAGCTTACATGAAAAGAAGCGGTAACCCCGCTTTCAGTTTTAAGTACGCCGAAAGCATTATCCTCAACTTCCAGATCCCAGAATTTCGTTTCAACTTTTCCGATAACCTCTTTGATTCCCCCGCCAAACCATCTTATAAGATCAATAATATGAACCCCCTGATCAAGCAGCTCCCCGCCCCCGCATAATTCCTTCGATGCGCGCCATTCCTTTTCCATTCCTGCACGACCCCCGTGCCCGTATCTTCCCCTGATATTAAATACTCTTCCTATTTCACCTTTGTCAATTATCTTCCTGGCCTCCATAATTGCAGGATGAAATCTGTGGTTGAACCCGGTTTTTAATACTACACCATTATCCTTGGCAGCACTTACAATCTCGTTGGCTTCAGATAAATTTCTTCCCAGCGGTTTCTCGGCAAGAACGTGCTTCCCCCTCTTAAGGGATTCTATTATTATTTCTTTTGCAAATTTATTTACAACCGCAACAACAATAATATCGGCGTCTTCTTTCTCAAGTAACTGCTTGTAATCCGTATAGCTCCTGCAGTTGAATTCCTTCCCGAATTTCCCGGCAGCTTCCGGATTTGTATCGCAGCAGGCAATTAATATATCATCACTGCTTAATGCTAATGCCCGCTTCCTTCCTATTAAACCACACCCGATTATTGATACTTTCATGATTTCTTAAAATAATTTCTGTTGTCAATTCTTCTTAACGTCCCTATGTCTTTGTCATTCTTCAATAACATGCGGAACTCTTCCGTTTGCCATGGGTCCCATTGGGCCGAAATTAATTTCCCTGTAATTCCGTCAGATTCATCAGAACAGAGAAAAGCAATAAGTTCTGCAGCTTTTTCAGGATCATCCCCTCCCTCGGCTTTCCTTTTTAATGCATCCTTATATTCACCCCCTGCCCTTTCCTGCACGGCCAGAACATCATCAAGCATTTTTGTATTAATCGCCCCGGGTGATATTGAATTCACATCTATATTATATGGCAGCAGTTCTTCGGCAATTGTTTCTGTAAACCTTACAACAGCAGTTTTTGCCACGCCATAAGGAGAGAAATTGACGCGGGAAGATGTTGATCCTCCTCCCGATAGATTAATAATTTTCCCTTTTCTGCTCTTGATCATTTTCTGAATAACATTGTATGTGCAGTACACAGTACCCAATAGATTTATTTCCAGGTTATTCGCCCACGCAGCAATATCGGTTTTTTCAAATGGCCCTATCGGCATCTGAATCCCTGCATTATTTACCAGGCCGTCAATCCTATCTATTCTGTCAATAATTTCCCCGAAAATATCCTTCACATCTTTCTTTTTGGAAATATCAAGTACTTTATAAAATGAGTCCCTCCTGTTTTTCCCTAAAGAATTCAGTGTGTCTTTTAATTCTCCTTCCGTCCTTGAAAGTAATATTAAATTGGCTCCGTAAGAAGAAAGTTTTTTGGCTGTCTCCCTCCCTATCCCTCTCCCCGCACCTGTTATTATAATATTCTTATTTTCAAGTGTCATTTAATGTTCTCCCTGTACATTTCAGGAGTATCAAAAACTTTTACGGGAATATTTTCACAAACACCATAAATCGGCACATTTGCTTTCAATAGATCAGGAAAAATATCTTTCCCGAAATCCGCATATCCATGATTAATATAATCGAATATTCTGGGACTTAAAAAATAAATCCCAGCATTTACCCAATGGCTGTCCGACTCTCCGGGCTTCGGCTTCTCTACAAACCTGGTAATCCGGCTATCTTTATCAAACTCTGCTACACCGCTATGTATAGTCTCCTTCCTGTAATGGAATCCGATAACACCAATTGCTTTGGTTTCATTAAACTTTTTCTCTAATAACTCAAGATTATAATCCGAAACCTGGTCCCCGTAAATTACAAAAAAGGGCTCTGTAAGATGTTCTTTAAAACTATTTAAGGCACCCGCTGTCCCGAATAATTCTTTTTCATGTGAATATGTAATATTTACGCCAAACTGCGAACCGTTCTTGAAATAACTGGTGATCTTTTCTGCTAAATGGAAAGTGTTGATATAAAGGTCTGTAATGCCTGATTTTCTGCACAGTTCAATATTGTATTCCAGCACCGGCTTCCCTTTATAAAGTATCATCGGCTTCGGGATCAGTTCGGTAATGTTTTTTAACCTCTCCCCCTTACCTGCAGCTAAAAGGACTCCTTTCAATTATACCCTTCCCTTTGAAATTTCATTCTTAATAAATTTAATTGAATTCTGAAGCCCTTCCCTTAATTCAGTTTTCGGATACCACCCCACTTTTTTGGCCTCACTGATATCAGCAAGGTTTGCCAATGCTTCTCCCTTCTGATCTTCAAGATATTTGGGCTCAATACTTGTGCCCAGTAAACCTGAAATCATTTTATAAATCTCATTAATTGAATAATTAACTCCGCTTCCAAGGTTAAAGACCTTACCCGTTGTCCTTTCATCCTTTATGCATTGGATATGGAAATCATTAATATCATCTACATAAATAAAATCCCTTCTCTTTTCCCCTGTCCCGAAAATTGTTGGCTGCTCGCCTTTTAATAATTTTATTATAAATGAAGAAAACACTGGCGGAATTGTTCGCCTGTAATCCTGCCTGGGACCATATACACAAAAGTATCTTAATGCAGTGGTTTTCAGATCGTAGAATCTTTTATATGCTTCCGCAAAATACATCCCGGATAGTTTGCTTACTGCATAAAAACTTTCCGGTTTAAGTTCTGTTTCGGGCGTCGGCAGTAGATTGCTCCCCTCATATATTGCTGAGGATTCTGCATAGATCACTTTTTTTACCCCCGCTCTCCGCGACGCTTCAAAAACATTTAATGATCCCGTTACGTTAATATCGGATGTTTCTACCGGATCGTTCTGGCAGTCAATTATTGAGTTCTTTGCTGCAAAGTGAAAAACATAATCTATATTTTCAAAATAAGGATATATCCCCTTGTCTCTTATATCCAGTTTATGGAACTCTACCCCGCTCGGGATCTGATCTTTAATCCCGTAAGCAAGGTTATCTATCCCTCTAACTTTAAATTCATTCTTTTTTAATAATGCATCGGCAAGGTTTGATCCTATAAAACCTGCAACACCTGTAATAAGTATATTTGTCATTAAAAATTCCCTAAAACTTTAACCCCTTCAAAGTCAAACTTGAAGTCCATGTATTTTAATCCTGCATTTTCCATCGCAGTTCTTAATGCTTTCCTCTTTCCATTCTTAACGCAGAAAAGCAGAAAGCCCCCGCCCCCTGCACCCATCAGTTTCCCCCCAAGCGCTCCGTGTTTCAAACCAAGCTCATACCACATATCGATATTGCCTGTACTCATTTTCCCCGAAATTTTCTTCTTGTTAAGCCAGTGCTCATGCATCAATGCACCTAACTTATCAATATCGCCCGATATCAATGCATCTTTTATTTCTATCCCGATAGCTTTTATTCTGTGCATAGCCGTTATCGCTGTATGTTCATCCGTCTTCGCTTTGTTGCTTTGTTCCCCCAGTACAATGTTGGCGTCCCTTTCAATATTAGTATAAAACATCATCAATCTGTTTTCGATCTCGTAAATTATCTCGTGATCCAGGATGATGGGATTAACCTTTACGTCTCCCAGTCTGTTAATTTCAAGCTGGTTAATTCCCCCGAAGGCCGTCGCATATTGGTCCTGTTTTCCGATTGGCTTTCCTATAAGATCTATTTCAATTTTACACGCTTCTTCCGCAAGATCATGTAAAGGAATATCCCTTCTTAGCATTGTGTTTAGCCCCTTCAGCAGTGCAACCGTGTATGCGCTGGATGACCCCATTCCGGTTCCCGCCGCAAGATCAGCCATTGAGAATATCTCTATTGGCCTTTTAATCTTTAAGTATTTGAATGTTTCCCGTACTATATCATGCTTTATGTTTTCAACCTCGTCAATGTCGTAAAGCTCTACTTTTGTATAATTAATTTTAATCTTATTAATAATTGCCGGTTCATTTATATTAATAAACATATATTTATTAATAGCGGCAGTAATCAGCGACCCTTCATATTTATGGTAATAAGAAGGAAGATCCGTGCCTCCCCCCCCAAGCGGAAGTCTGAATGGAGCTCTGACAATAATCATAATTCGACCTTTGAAAAGTATATAATATTAAGAAGCACCGTGCCCCATAATAACAGCAGGAATTGTCTTTAGCAAAATTTTTATATCTAACAGTATTGACCAGTTGTCAATATATTCCAGGTCTAATTTCACCCAGTCATCAAATTTATTGATTTTATTTCTCCCGTTTATTTGCCATAAACAGGTAATCCCCGGCTTTACACTTAGTTTCCTTTTGTGCCAGCTTTGGTAATGTTCAAATTCATGCGGACCCGCAGGTCTTGGACCTACTAAACTCATATCCCCTTTTATAACACTGAACAATTGGGGCGTCTCATCAATGCTCCATTTCCTCAGCCACTTGCCGAAAGGTAGTATCCTTGGATCATCTTTTATTTTAAATACCACTCCGTCCATTTCATTTTGCTTGGTCAGCTCCCCTTTAAGTTCATCTGCATTCCTGATCATTGTCCTGAACTTCCAGCTTTTAAATGGTTTTTTATTATATCCTACCACATTCCAGTTATAGAAAATGGGCCTTCCGTCCGATATCCAGATTCCGATTGCCGCAATAATCATAAATGGAGAAAATAATATTAAGGCAATTGATGCGCCAATCAGATCAAGGATCCTCTTTAACATGAACCCGAATTCAGATTGATTTACAGTGTTGAAACTGATAATATTCAGCCCGAATACATTATCAACACTCACATTTTTTGTAAGGTAACCAAAGAAATCTGAATTTATCCTTACCTGTACCCCTTCCCTTTCGCAGACTTCAAATACCTCTCTTATTTTATCAAATCTGTTTGTCGGAAGTGCAATAATTATTTCCTCCGGATTGTATATTTTCAGAACACGGGCAATATTATCATAAACATCAAGTACTTTTACCCCACAGATGCATTCCCCTACTTTT
>JARLHC010000148.1 GCA_031292455.1 Ignavibacteriaceae bacterium | reverse complement strand
TACTCGACAGACTGCTGCATCATTGTTATCCGTTTTTAATAAATGGAAAGAGCTTTAGGTTGAAGAATATATCAAAAAATAATTAACTTGGGGTGGTCAATTTTGGCCGGAATGTTGGTCAGTTTTCACCGGAAACAACACCATGTACGGCTACAAATGTATTGGCCTAACCAACCTACTCCCCCAGCCGATTTAGTGAAAAAGTTTTTCACTGTTTTTCACTGACAGTGAAAAGTTAGAAACCATGTTTTCACTGCCTATGTTGCGTTTCGGAGCTGAATTCGCATAAAAGTGAAAAAGTGAAAAAGTTTTGCTATACTATTGGCCCCACCGGGCAATATATTATATACATTTATATAGATACATATATGTATAAATATATTTTATTTTCATGAATTTCATTAAGAAATATTTTTCACTTTTTCACTTTCCTTTGATTTTGATTCATTTTCCCACAAAATACAGTGAAAAAGCAGTGATAAACTTTTCACTGCCCTTTTCACTTTTTCACTGCCTAAGCAGCTAACTTTACATTTTGTTTTCCATTGGATGGAGTTTTATCATATTGGGCACCCTTGAAATGAGCATAGATAGGTAACCAGCGGGTGAAGGTATTCTGCTTAATCGGGCAATGATCGAACATATCGCTTTCAAACCCTATGTGTCTTTTGAATTCCAGGTATAGTTGATTAAGATCGTATCTCTTATTCAGCTCGATAAACTTTTCTGCAAATTCCACAAACTGTACAGAGGTCTGGTCGATCAGCTTCCTTTGGCTTAGATTTACTAGTGCGCAACTAACCAACCCCTCATCCAGGTAAAGCTGAAGGCATTCCAGCATAAAATTATCGAACCGGTTCCATTCATCAGCATCCCAACCCGTAAAGAAATCATGCCCGAACTCATCTATGGGTTTATGCTCTGGAGTATAGTGATCTGAAAATTCTATTTCAAACATTCGGTCCTTATAGCTGCTACCAATACCCTTAATGGTATAGTTGGTACTGATCATTATCTTCGGTGACTCAGAAAAAGGTACCACAAATGGTGGTTTATTCTTATATTCGACTGACATGCTATCAGTTATAACAGAGAATAGACTTTCGAAATCAAAGTTTGCCTTGACATCATTAAAATCTATTATCTGAGTACCCAGCTTAACCATCTGAAAAGTAAATTTCGGATTAAAATCAAAATTCTTTCCATCAACTCGCTCTATATTTTTAATTTTTTCCAGTGCTTTCCCAATCAGACTCTTGCCTGTTCTACCATTAGGCTCTCCATCAGACTGGATTTTCTGATCACATAATACAACAGCCTTTGCATTAGAATCTTCTTTGTAATCATGAAGCATATAACCGATCGCTGAACATAATGAAAGGAATCTCGTTTCATTGCCGCCAACTACATTCCAGAGGAACTGTTCATACTCTGGTTTTTTGTATTTAACCTTTATTAAATCGATACTGCGTTGATTGATGAGATGCTCCCATATAGGCGATTCCAGGTTCTCGTATGAACTTAAAGCTGATTCTGAGTTTTTTGCCAGGCTTACAAACCCATTATTGTAATATACATATGCCCTATCGTACTCATCGCGCTTGAACTTAATATCTACGGGCGGTATGCACTCTATGAGGCCTTCATTAAAATAATGCCCTACATTATTGTATAAAGTTTCACAGAGTAATTTTTTACTTCCCAGTTCATCCTCTTCAACATTTTCAACAAATGATAATATATGATCCTTTATCTGAGGATGGGAATACTCTTTTACAATATTTCCACTAGTTTTTACGAATGTATAATCTTTATCCAGATAATATTTGGCAAATCCTTCTTCAACAATAAAATCAATGTATTCCTTCATGTTGATGTTAACACCTTCAGACCCACTAACCCAGAATTTACCCTTTATTATTTCTTTAGCATTAGGTGCATTTTCTTTACCGACTTTAAACAACTCTTTAACGATGGGTTTATTCTGTTTTATTTTTTTGCTGACAAGTGTTATAATTTCTTCAATATCCAACGGGTTCTTGATTAACCCTGTAAATGCAATTACCTCATCCAGGGCTTTCTTTTTATTTATTTCATTACCAGTATATCCATTTTCAAGTATATGACCTGCAGACCAAACAGATCCCTTAATAACTCCATCATGAAGTAAATTGAAAGCGTCAATGCCGTTTGCTCTGACATATTCATCAGGGTCCTTATGTGTTGCAAGCGATTTCGGATCTAATACAAAAGGTGATACATCCGATTCATTTAATAGTAACTTAACTGCTGCTAATGTATTCTTTGGCCCTACTTCATCATTGTCAAAGGAAATGATTACATTTTTAACTCTGTTAACTTTCAGTCCTTCCAGATGACTTTTGGATAAAACTCCTTGTCCGATTGCTACAATATTCGGCACTCCAAGAGCCTGCATATAAACAGCATCAGGATATCCTTCAACAATAAGTAGTGTTTCCTGGCCTTTACATTTGTCCAGGTTGAATAAGTCCTTTTTACTTATTCCATAAGTGCTGTCCCACCTTACGTCTTCCATGATTGTGCCATCTTTCGTAACCTTAGTTCCTGTAGGTTCAGCAGACCGCTTCACAAACCCGGTAATTAGACCAATTCTATTTCTGTAAGGAATAGCAACTTCAAAATTATCTCCGTATGCTCCATTTAAAGGAAGAGAACTAATATCTGTTGTAGCATCTGGAATTTTTTCTATCAGATGTTCCCTGATTGCTTTAACTCCTGGGAAGCAGCAAAACTCCGAATTTTTTAATACATCTGGATTATATTTTCTTTCATTGGTTAAATAGTAGTAGGCTTCCTTGCCATTTTCGGTGAATAGCTGTTCATGCATCCAGATAAAAGCTACCTCATAAAGTTCTGCTCTCAGATGAAATAATCTGATTTTTTCTTTTCTTCTTCTGTTAATTCTGGTTGCTTATCAGTAATGAAATCTACTGAGTGAGTTATGCTGAACTGGGTTGTAATCCATTTGATAGCTTCAACAAAATTAAATTTAAGTGCGAGCTCTACTAAACTAATGTTGTCACCACCTTTCTTACAACTGAAGCAACGCCAATAACCCTTGTCGGTGTTAATGCTGAAGCAGTTTCCATGTTTAGAGACATGCCCTGACGGACATTCACCTTGCAGGCTGTTTCCTGTTTTGTGAAACTTAAGACCTAATTTTGCAGCTATATCTGCGGTTGGTATTGAATTTATGTGTTGAGTAAGACCCTTTAAGGACTTAAACTCTTGCTGATCCTTTATATTGTTTGACATAGTTATTTTCCCCTGATCTTGAATTTGTTTTGTCGTAAGAGTGAACAATGGTTTTAATGGCCTTAATGGCATTTCCATAGATAATTGGCATAATTGTGTCACTCATAGAATAATAAGCTTTAATGGCTTCTTGAGTATGGTCTCCATCCGTAAAGTTAAAAATCGTACTGCCATTTATTTTATTGTGGGACTCAAGTTTTATCCCCACCGCTAACAAATAAGCTGCGAGATAAAAATCCCGTGTTTCTTGGATATTTTGCATAATACCTCCGATACGAATTTGTGTGTTTGAAAGGCCTCCGGCATAAGTTTACTTGAGGCGGTTACAAATGAAGTAAAATTAACTAATTCTTTCGGGTTGCCAGTTTCAGGTAAGGATCTTATTAAAGAGTTTAAATTCTGTAATAAATTTAAGATTTTAAGGATTTTCTGTGCTAGGGTAAAAAGGTAAAGAAGGGTAAAACGTTAATATTTTCTACTACTAAATTAATAAATTGTATGTTTTTAAACAAGGCTTTTTCAAACTATTTTTCAGATTATTCTTGATTTTATCATTCACAATAATTAGTAAATTCGCCTTATTTAATAATATGCATACTGGGACGTGGAAATGCAATAGATAAAGAAAATAATTAAGGATTATGGAGATAATAAGACGACAACTGCTCATGCAAAATGAATGTCAGGTTTAATCATAAATTCACTATTTTTGATTGATTAACGAATTCAGATATAACTAATAATTCGAGTATTAAATGAAATTAAGTCAGGATAAACTACAAGCCATAGTAGATAGATATAAAACAGCAACTATTGATGATGTTGACCACATATTTGAATTTATTTATAAGTTCGAAATCATTGAAGTTAAGGATGAGAATGATTTCTGGCATGCATCCCCCCGAGAAAAATTTAAATTTCAAGAATATCTGCATATTTGTTTAGATCGCTTACCACAAAAATTGATGTTTTTTAATCAAGGACAATTTGGTGAATTCATGCAGGATACTGAAAAATATTTCTTGGATTTGAGACACAAAGAACTAAAGGTTCATCATTCGAAAAATATTTTTTATCAAAAATTTCCATCCAAAAAGACAAAGATTAAAGAAATTTTGAATGTCGTTGATAATATTTTCGAAACATATTCTTCTAAAAAACGGTCAAATATTTGCTTTATTATATCGGGTTTTGATAAACCCTCAGAGGAAATTGCAGAATCACTATCCCTTCATTTAGCCTTAAAAGCTTTTTGTTACATATTAAATAATCCAGAAAAAATAAAGTTTTCTCTTTATATCGCGCCTCCTCTTGATGATATTATTTCTCCCCAAACAATTAAGGAAGAAATTAAAAGCCTCTTCATTCAGCTCATAGCATCAAACAGAAATATGAATGAGAGTTTCTCACAATTATCAAAGTTGATGGAGGTATGTACTACTCGGAATTATGCTTTCATCAAACAGATAAATTCTTTTAGTCATAATATCAATAATTTCGATCAGAATATTTTAATTACTGGGGCAAAAGGTACCGGTAAATCCCGTATAGCTAAAGAAATTCATAAGCTTAGCAACAGATCTGAAAATAAATTTTTTAATCTAAATTGTGCTACACTTAAGGAAGCCGAACTTACCGGTTGGAAAAAAGGAGCATTCACTGATGCGAAAACTGACCGTCCGGGGTATTTTAGGACTGCCGATAAAGGGACTCTCTTTTTTGATGAGATTGCACGGACAAAGGAAGAAGTAAGAAATATCCTTATAAAATTTGTTCAGGAAAAAGAATTTATCCCTCTTGGTTCAGACATCTCAATAAAATCAAGCGCAAGGCTAATATTTGGTACAAATGCTGACCTTCAGAAACTAATTACTGAGGGCAATTTTGAACCAGATTTTTATGATAGAATAAATCAGATAAAATTATATTTGCCAGAATTAAAGGATAGAATTGACGACATTCCATTAATAATTGACAGCATTTTAATTGCTTTTAATCATGATAATAAGACTTCAATTAAAATTGAAAGTGAAGCTATAAATTATATGAAGCATTCTAATTGGCCTGGAAATATTAGAGAATTAGAGAGCTACCTTCGGATATTGCTAAATATAGTTGCACAGAAGAAATTAAATGTTTTAAGGTATGATCTGTGCCTAAAATTCCCTGTTACAAAACCGGTTTTTTCCAAAGACAGCCTTGCAAAGTTTGAGAGTTTATTACTAGAGGCTCTAAATGCACACGATTCTGAAGATAGCAAATTTTTAGAAGTGTTTATTTTTCCTATTTTAAGTAAAATTTTCATTGAGGATTTTCAAAAGGATGTGGGAAAATCTAAGAAAAAGTACGCTGCGTCCCACTTTCTTGGGTTAGATGGTTCAAAGTTTGCTGCAGGAACTCTAGAAAAATATTATAATAAATATAAAGAAACTTTCACTAAAAATTAGTACCTCCCTGATTTTAGAACAGTTTTTAACTTGATATTTGTCAAGCGAACTTGATATTTATCAAGTAATTCAATTATAAAACCCGTCAATTTTCTCCAAATTCAATCTTTTTTACTGGCCCAGCCTTTGCCTATTAATGTTTGTCATTTATTCACCATGAGAAAATGGTTTATAAAATGGCAACTGTTCTTTGACATATTGGCTGACGGTTAAATCTTGCCGTGGGTTCTATAAGATTAAAATTATTGGGTGAAAACTCAATTTGTTTGCAGCAACACCTGCGGAGCAAGTCGCTCTGCAGGCATTTTCGAAACCAAAAAAAGGAAAATATTATGATTTCTGACGTTTTATTTGAATCGATACCTGAGATCGAAGAATATATTCAAAGTGGTTGGTATGGAGAGTATCATGAAATTGAGGCATTATTAACTCTAATGCGTTCAATACTTCTGGATTTAGACACCCCTCCCGGGGATGAAAGAATTCTTACTCTAAAAACATTTTTTAAGGAAATAAAAGCCATCGGGATTTTTATCCTTTATATGTGTAAAAAAATTGGCAGAAATATTTTTAGAAAAAAGAATATTAAATATTTCCGGCTCAAAGAAGAGTAAGTGATAATGATGATTGAAACCGCTACAACTGTAGCGGTCAATTATCCCCGATTCCTTACAGACGAGCAGGCTTATTGAGCCAATATGTTTTGTAGGATACCTTAAAAAACGGATGATCAGTGTGATCACCATGATCAGGCTGTTCACCCATATTCAATAACAAAGTTAGGAAATAATGTGAATAATTATTTAAAAGGATCCCGTTATATATACAATAATGGTAAACTTTTATGGCAAACAGGAGTGAATAACACTGTAGGTCAGACAGCCTATTTGGACCTCGATGGAAGAGCCATTGAATTAGAACCATCCTCAATAGAATCGGAAATTCCGGATATAGAATCTTTGTTCAGTTTTAAGCGATCTAGTCTTAACCCTATTACTGAGCTCTCGATGTATCTGAAACGCTATATTTATCT
>JARLHC010000147.1 GCA_031292455.1 Ignavibacteriaceae bacterium | reverse complement strand
GTTGAATTTATTTAATAGAGAAGAATTTGCCCTAAAAACCAGGAAAGAGGTAAGTGATTAATAAGGCTTATCTCTTTCAAATAAATGTGAAAAAAGGATGCTCTTAAAAATATCGCTTGACATTTAACATAACAGTTAGGTAACAAAACTCGCTTCCAACGATTAATTAAACAAAATAAATTTTTCGTTGGAATGCCAAATCGTTACCTATAGTGTAGGTTTTAGGGAATAATTTTAAATCCTCTTTATTTCTTCTCTTTTTTTATAAAATGACACCTACAAACTGTATAAGGTTTTATTAATTATTTATCTGGAATTCTACACGAGAGATGAGTATAAGATGAACGATAGATGATTGGGAGATAAACGACTCAGTAACAGCCCAGTCCCAAATTGAGACTGCTTTTTTAATCCAATATACCCTATACAAGTGGTATCGCAAAAAGGAAAAGAACAAGAATAAGAAAAAACAGCAGCAGAACCAAAATCTCTCCCTTCGGCTACTACAGTTGCTTTTTTTTAGAAATCATAAATCGAATTAAATGGTTTAGATTAGTTCTTATTAGTTATATATGGAATTATTGAATTCTATTCATTAAATTATATTGTAATTTTTATTATTCATAGTATATTGTGAGCAGGGCACACTAAATTGTAATAAAATCACACTCCTTTCCTATTTTCTTCTAGTGGGAGTGCTGAACGGAAAATAAACATAAAATTAAATTCTTATTATTTAGAAATTATCAAATCAATATGAACAACCAAATACCATCCTATGAATTTCTATTTCATTCAACTATATGATAACTTAATATTGAATTGGATTTTAATGAACACAAGTAATTATTAAAGGTATTCTGAATATGAATAATTATCACGACCCACGAGAATTTATCAGAGGGCTTCAACAAATTCTTATATCGGATTCAAAAAGAATTGGATTTCTGTGTGGTGCTGGTACATCAATGGCTGCAGAAATGAGAGATAAAGATGGGAAGGTCGTCTATCAAGATGAAAAGAAAATAAAGGCACAGCCTCTAATCCCTGGAATTAAAAAGATGACCGAAAATATTATTAATAATATTGAAGGAACTGATTATAAGGCTGCCTTAGCAATAATCAAAGAAGAATTAGAAGAAGCTGAACATAATAATAATCTTAAGTTGTCCACTTTTATGCTTGAAAATATTATTTCCTCAATTAATCTAAAGATTAAGGGGATCGGAAGAGGAAATCTTTGCGGATTAAATAAAGAAAAACTAATAAGTCTTAGAGATTATATTCAAAAAGAAATTAAGAAAGTTGTCTCTGTACATGATAATCCTAAGATTAAACTACAAACTGAAGATTTCCTTTATTCAACATTAGCTACATGGATTATTAATGCTTCCAGGAAAGATCCAGTAGAAATATTTACTACAAACTATGACTACTTGTTTGAAATTGGATTTGAATCTCGAAACCTACCTTATTTTGATGGATTTGTCGGAAGTTATAATCCCTTTTTTGATCCGGTAAGTGTGGAGAATGATTTATTAATCCCACAGTGGACAAGATTATGGAAGTTACATGGATCTTTAGGTTGGGAGTATGATAAAGATGAAAAGAAAATAATCAGAAGTAGAAAATCAGATGATGACGGAATAGTAATTTATCCTTCTTTACTTAAATATGATGACTCTAGAAAACAACCATATGTAAGTTACCTTGATAGGCTATGTTCTTTTATTAAAAAAGACGATGGGGTACTTTTTATATGCGGTTATTCTTTTGGAGATGAACACATAAATGAGGCAATCGTAAATTCTCTATCGCAATCAAAATCATCGACTGTCTATGCTTTTATCTATGATAACCAAATTGATGAAAACTCTCCCGTTATAAATGTTGGAAAAAGATCGAAGAAAATGCAGATTTGTGCAAATAAAGTTGCCTTAATTGGAGGTGTATTTGGCGATTGGAAACTTAAGAGAGAGCCTGCGAAAGAAGATTTCGATTTTATAGATCAATATTTTGATAGAGATGCACCAATACCTTTAAAAGATAAAGGTAAAAACGATGAACAAAGTGTATTAACAGGACTAATGAAACTTACTGATTTTAAGCAGTTTACAAGTTTTTTATTATCTTTAACTTATCCAAGTAATACTGAAAATGATAACAGAAAAAATTAATACTGTCATTGGTCATGTGAAAAGTATTAATGGTAGTCGAATATCTGTCAAATTATCTGATGATTTTAAATCATCTATGCCCATAATAGATGGAGTCGTTTATAGAATGGGACAAATCGGATCATTTGTAAGATTACCTTTAGGATATGTACATCTATACGGAATAATTACTCAAGCAGGTGCAGAGGCTAATCCCGATCAACCAAATGAATCGATGGAGTCAAATTTCTCTACTTCAAGATGGATATCCGTTGTCTTAATTGGAGAACGTATACGGGATAAATTCGAACGTGGAGTAATCCAATTTCCCGCACCTGATGATGAAGTGCATTTGGTAACAATTGAGGATTTAAAGATAATTTATAGCGAAATTAATAGAGAGAGCTCCGTTGCCATAGGACATATCAGCACTTCTGAAAGTCTTCCTGCATATATAGATCTGGATAAACTTATAGCACGACATTCAGCAATTGTTGGATCAACCGGTAGTGGGAAATCAAATACTGTCTCGATTATATTGGAAGCGATCTCTTCCAATGCGAATTTTAAGTCCTCGCGTATTTTGCTTGTTGACCCCCATGGTGAATATAACGAGACATTAAAGAAGTATAGCAAAGTATTCAAAGTAAATGCAGATATAATAAAACATGAGAATGAACTTAATATTCCTTATTGGGCATTACCTTTTGATGAACTACTTGCTGTTTTTCCTGGAATATTAAAAGAAGATGTCCTTGAACATATCAGGTTAGAAATTCAAAATAGAAAAATAATGGCATCAAAATATCTGGAAAAAATTCCTGATGAACTATCAGTTACTACTGATAGTCCAATACCTTTTAGTATTAAAAAACTTTGGTATGAGTTGGATGATTTTGAAAAACAGGTTTTTAATAAAATTGAAATACAAAAAGGGGAATGGGAATTTCAAATGGTTGACAGAATTCAAACGGGTGATGCAGAAAAACTTATTTCTAGTCAACATCATCCTGCAGCACCGGGTGGCGGAAATCCGAATTTAAATAAACATGCATTAGGAATATTATCTTTTCTAAATGGTATTAAGAATAGATTGATCGATGAGCGATATAAATTTTTATTCTCTCCTGGAGATTACTCACCTGATCTTGATGGAAAACTTAATAGTGACCTAAATAAATTATTAATTGAATGGTTAAACCATGATAAGCCAATAACTATTCTCGATCTTTCTGGGATACCACCAGAGATTATGGTTTCTATTTCGGGGACACTTATTAAAATAATTTATGATGCCTTATTTTGGGGACAGAATCTTGATGTCGGTGGAAGAAGGCAACCCCTATTAATCGCATTAGAAGAGGCTCATACTTATCTCAGAGCTGGAGAGGATTCTGTTGCGTCGAGAACAGTCCAAGCAATTGCTAAGGAAGGCAGAAAATATGGGGTAGGATTGTTATTAATATCACAACGTCCAACCGAACTAGATGAGACCGTCCTTAGTCAAATAGGTACAATATTCGCCTTAAGAATGACAAATTCAAAAGATAAAGGTCATATAAGTAGCGCAATCCAAGATGATTTAAGTGATTTGGTCTCATTACTTCCCAGTTTAAGAACTGGGGAAGGATTAGTTTTGGGGGAAGCAGTAAAAATACCTTCAAGAATTAAATTTGACAAAATAGCATTTGCTCCTAAAAGTAGTGACCCACTTGTATCAGAACGTTGGGTTTTAGAAAAACCAAATTCCAATCTATACGATGAACTTCTTTTAAGATGGCGAAATAGGAGATTTCACTAATAAACATAAAGGAAATATTATGGATATCGAAAAAATATTTGTTTCTTCGTCAAATGTTGAGGCCTTAGGATATGATGATAATACTCAAACTCTTCGAGTATGGTTTCTTAATGGTTCTATATATGACTACAGGGGCGTAGGTAAAATGGAATTTGAGGGTTTATTGAATGCACCATCTATAGGATCTTATTTGCATAAGAATATAAAGGGACAGTATTCATATGAAAAAGTAGGATAGTGTTAAGTGGCGTGAAATAATTTTAATGTCTTGGGATTATTTGCATTCCAATAAATTAAATTAGATAAATTATATTGGAAAAACTTGATAATTAATAAAAAATATTATTAAAATTTTTGGGAGCAATATATGAATCTAAACCATGAAGCGCACGCAATTATTACTACACTTGAACAGGGTGGGATTTGGGCACAATGTCCTTGTTGTGAGGAACCAATAAAATTAAAAGATGCAGGGTTATTCTTTTTAGATGACTTTTCTGATGAAGCTGAAGTATTGTACAAGGAATATTTAGCTGATTTAAAGGAAAGAAGGGAAGAATTAAAAAGAATGAAAGAGAATATTTCGACTAAATCTGAAATAGGAGCTAAAGCAGTCAACCTTGGTTTTATTATGGAAAGAATAGCTCCCTCCTTAAAGTCTTTCAAATTTTTTAAGAATGACTGTAGATCACTTTTTGATCCAATTGATTACATCATCTTTGAAGGACTGGAAAGCAATAATCAAGTTTCTAAGATAATATTTTCAGATATAAAAACAGGTAATGCAAAATTAACTCAAAAACAAAAACAAATTAAAAAAGTGGTGGAGAAAAAAAAGGTTGAATTTAACATTTATAAGAGCGAGTAATAAATGAAAAATGATATTCTAAAATATTTCAAAATACAAAGACAAATATTTGGTATTTGTCCTCATTCAGAACAGTTTTTCCGTTTAAGTGAATGCAAGTTATTTTTTAAAGATAGACCTAAAAATGATTGGATGGATGAGATTAATGATCAATCAAATAAGTTGGATCTTTTGGAAGATAAAATATCTGAGCTTGAGGAAAAGCTTAGAGAAATTGCCAGAGCAAAAGGTAGAATATTAGCCAATAAATTAGTTAGGAAAATTGATCCATTATTTATTCCAAGAAAATTGAATCCTGATGATGCCAAAGTTATATTCCATCCTGTTGATTTTGTTGTGTTTAATGGCATGAAAACAGGTCCTAGTATTAAAAATATTTTGTTTTTAGATAGAGAATGCAAAAACAAAGACCAGAAAGGTTTACAAAAAAGTATTGAAAAAGTTGTTGAAAAAGAAAATTATGAATGGATAACTTTAAGAGTCCAAGAGGATGGAGTTATTAGAGAAGAATAGAATAAAAATTAAAAGTCAAATTGGAGTATTTCCTTTGATATAGACAATGAGTTCAGTATACAAAAAACGATTTATCAATAAAAGCTTAGCTATAAAATTATGAAAAGAAATAAAGCTGAAAAAGAGTTACAAAAAATATTTTATATAAAAAATTTCTATGAAGATCAAAGCTTTACTATCATTACACTTTCGAAAAGCTTTACTAAGTCCTTGCGGTCAACAAACACCGCTATACATGTTTAAACTATGTCCGAAGGCGGCCCACAGAAATGAAAATCATTATATGTTGTAAAACAACATGCAGCAGAGAATATTTTGAATAAAATCCAAACGAATTGGCTTCGCCGTAAGTAGTTATTGGTAGCTACCCATTTGACACTTTTACTTCTTATAAGTAGTTTTGTGACGACTCATACACTAAACATTGAGTGGGAATAATTATTACATAAAGATATGACAGATATTTGCTACCAACTCCTCTCCCGTCTGGTCTCTTCTCTTATTGTAAACTTCACTTTAATAATTTAATTGGATGTAAAAGATGAAAACTTCCTTAAAAATTTACCTGCTCATTCAAATGTTTTTATTTCTTTTACCTGTTGAAGTAAAGTCCCAGGATTTTAATTGGGTTAAAGGAAGTGTTGCGGCTGTTGGTAATGCTGTCACTTCAGATGCCTACGGGAATAGTTATTCTATCGGTACCTTTACCGGAACTACCCTATTCGATACAATTAAATTAACCAGCTATGGCTCTAATGATATTTATATAGCTAAATACGATCCGAATGGGAATTGCCTCTGGGCTAAACAAGCTGGCGGCCTTTATCTTGATATTGGATATGGTATCTCTGTCGATCGCAATGGAAACAGTATCATTACTGGTACCTGCTCCGGCAGCGTTGTGTTCGGTACAGTTCATTTATCCGGTGCCGGTTTTAACGGAAGCGATGCCTTTGTAGCCAAATACGATCCTGATGGAAATTGCCTTTGGGCTAAAAACATGGGAGGAATGGTCGATGACTATGGTAACGGTATTGCAATTGATACTACCGGTAACAGCTATGTTACGGGTTATTTTACTGCGACAGCCACTTTCGGATCAATACAACTCACTGCTCTTGGCAATACTGATATCTTTATTGCAAAGTTTGATCCCGATGGCAATTATTTATGGGTTAAACAAGCAGGAGGAACAAAAACTGATAAGGGTTTTGGAATATCTGTTGATCCTGCAGGCAACTGCTACACAACAGGTTATTACAGCTATTATCCAAAATTCGATTCGCTTCAGATCAATACTTCTACTTCCGGAGGGTATGTCGCTAAATATGACCCTAACGGAAATTGCAAGTGGGTGCAGACTGTGGGTAATTTAAATCAAAATTATAGGAATAGTATCTCTATTGATCCTAAAGGTAACTGCTATGTTACAGGAGATTTTGCCAACACTCAAACAATTGGTACTTTTTCATTAACAAGCCTTGGTTTAATGGATGTTTTCATTGCTAAGTTTGACTCTAACGGAAATTGCTTATGGGCAACACAAGCTGGGGGTACTACCGACGATATAGGTTATGGTATCTCCGTTGATACATCCGGCAATAGCTATGTTACCGGCTCTTTTAGCGGGACTGCTTCATTCGGGTCTTCTCAATTAACTACTTATGGCGGTAATGATATCTTTGTAGCCAAATATGATCCTAATGGAAATTGCTTATGGGTCGATCAGGCCGGTGGAACTGGTGCCGATAACGGAAATGGAATCTCAGTAGATGCTGCGGGAAACAGGTTTGTCGTAGGTTCATTTACCGGAACTGGAACTTTCGGAGCTATTCAGCTTAGTGGAGGCGGCAGCTTCATTGCTAACCTGTCGGCTTCTCCTATAAAAATTACTTCTCCTATTGGCAGTGAAATCTGGCAGACAAATACTACCCATAATATAACGTGGAATTGCAGAGATGATGGGAATATTAAAATTGAACTATCCACCGACAATGGCAATAATTGGATTCTTTTGGCAAATAATATAAATGCAAGTTTATGCAATTATAATTTGCTTGTTCCTGCTATTCAAACTTCTGCCCTCTGTAAAATAAAACTTACAAGTTTATCTTATAATAATTTTATTGTCAGTCCCGATGTATTTACTATTACTTCCGCAAGCACTCCCAATCTTACGGTTACCTCACCAAACTCTGCTGTTAAATGGAGAGGGGGCTTTACTAATAATATTGAATGGATTCTTACCGGAAATGTGCAAAATGTAAAACTTGAATATTCAACTGATAATGGGATCAGTTGGGATACAATTACAACATCTGCTCCGGCTTCAGTTCAAAGTTATGCATGGGCGGTTCCGGCTCTCTATTCCACTGCATGCAGAGTTAGGATTTCCGATGCAGTCAATCCTCATCTGAATGATATAAGTGATACTTTGTTTACAATTGATCCGGCAAACATTACTCTTACTTCCCCTAATGGCGGTGAAATATTGAAAAGAGGGACGGTTAAACAAATTACATGGAGTAGTATTAGAATTCCGAATATTAATATTTATTATTCCAATGACAGTGATATTTTTACTAATCCGGTAGCTACAAATTATCCCGCTTCTTCAGGTAGTTTTTCCTGGAGCGTTCCTAATACTATCTCCACCAATTGCAAAATTAAATTAGAGAATGCTTCCGATACAACTATTATCTCAGTTAGTAAAAACCCATTCATTATCTGGCAGCCAATACAGGCAGTTCAAATTCCTGATCTGGGATCCGTAAATGAATATTTCGGTTTAACAAATATTACCTTCTCTGCTTTCATTACCGCTAAGGATGCAATGACAGTTACTTACTACCCCTATGAGCCTCCTGTAGCTGGTTCTCTGCCTGCTGGTGTCGCTTTGGCTAGCAACTACTATTGGACTATTACTTCTCCGGCAATAAGCTTTAGTAATGGAGCTATTAGCGTTCCGGTTTCTTCTCTGATGGGCGTTAAGGATATAACTAAACTCGTCTGGTTGAAAAGATCAAATTCAGGAGACGCCTGGACTAATATCGGCGACTCGCTTTCAAATGGCAGGCTGATAAGTACTGTTCCCTTTAACTCATTGTCAGAGTTCGCTATCGGTTCAATAGATACAAGTAATGATCTGCCGGTTGAATTGGCTTCATTTATTGGTCAGACTGTTAATAATTCAGTTAAATTGTCATGGACAACTATAACTGAAGCTAACAATAACCTTTTTAATATCGAAAGAAAAAATCTGGATGCCTCCTGGCAAAAAATTGGCGAGCTGAAAGGTGCAGGTACCAGCACTACTCCAATACAATATTCCTTTGTGGATAATAATATTCCTGCAAACGGAAAATATTATTATCGGCTAAAACAGTTGGATTATAACGGCCAGTCTAAATATTCCAACGAAATTGAAGTCAGTATTAGCTTTATTCCTAAGGTCTACTCTTTGGAAAACAATTTCCCTAATCCCTTTAATCCCTCTACTACTATCCGGTACTCATTGCCATTTCAAAGCAATGTGAAATTGACAATTTATAACTCCCTTGGTCAGGTAATCAGGCAATTAGTCTCCGAAGTTCAGCAAAGTGGTAATCAGGAAGTAAACTTCAATGCCTCTGCAATGCCAAGCGGCGTTTACTTCTATTCCATCCAGGCCAATTCTACAGATGGAAAACAAAATTATAAAGCCGCTAAGAAAATGCTGCTTCTGAAATAATTCCTGCATTTATCATGCTATAGTATTAATACGCTATTTTTACTTAAAAATAGCGTATTAATACTGATTCTTTTTTAATAAAAGCTTCTTATATTCTGTATAGATTTATATTGATATATGACACAGATATCAATGCGGATTTGTAAATCAATCATTTTTGGGCAATTTAGAGAGCTTTAGTAAATTAAAGGATTATAAATGTATAAACTATTTATTTTCTTTTTCCTTCCACTTATCGCAATCAATTCATGCAAAACCGTTAATCCTCTTATACCGGAGCCAAAAATATCCTTATCGGTTGAGGATGCATTATGTACGGAAGCATGGTTGAATCTGAAAACAAGCGATGTTAGCTTACCTGTCAATGTCATCCTTCAGGTGAATAATACTGTATTCAAAAAATTCAGTTTGTTAACACCTGATTCAACAATATATCTTGATTCACTTCTTCCTGGTAAAAACTATTTATTCAAGGCGAGCATAGCACTCGGCAATAGTACTTATTCTTCCGATAATGTTTCTGCCCTTACTATGGATACCACAAGTAATAATATCACCTGGCAGAAATTTCAATTCGGGGATTTTCCAAGCAACATTTTGTTTGATGTAGCTGTTATTGATGAAAATAATATATGGGCAGGTGGGGAAATACATCTGTTAGATTCTACCGGACAAAGGGACGATAAACCCTATAATGCGGTTCATTGGAATGGCACTAAATGGGAGGTATTAAGGATACCAACTAGAATTTATACAGGTGAAATATTGTATGCTATAATAAAAGCAATTTATGCTTTTAATAAGGATGATATTTGGGCATTTTCAGATGCCGGTTCATTTTCTCATTGGGACGGAAAAGAATGGAAATCCGAATTTGTTTGGGAAAGAAAAGGAGGCGGTAATCGATTCTGGGGGACAAGCTCGACTGACTTATATTTAGCTTGCAGTAACGGAGGTCTCTCTTATTATAATGGTGCAAAATGGACTCTGATAAATACAGGTACTGATCTCAATATTAATGATATTTATGGATCATGGAATGAGCAAACAGGCCGCTATGATATTATGGCTGTTGCTTCCAACATACTTGAAAGTTTAGAAAGGAAAATTTTACAAATCTCGGGGAATACTGTTACAAATGTAAATTCTGATACTCTGAATACAACTTTAAGCAGTGTTTGGTTCAAACCTAATAAAAAATATTATGTTGTAGGGGGAGGTATTTATCAAAAAAATAATCTGAATGAAGATGTTTGGAAGAACAAACATTTAGAATTTACTCATTATTTCACATATTCTATAATAGGGACTGATGTTAACGATTTGATTGCCGTGGGAGCATATGGAGAAGTATTACATTATAATGGATCTACATGGAAAAGCTTCATGGATGAAACGGGAATCGATGGAGGTCTATATTCAGTACGCATTAAAAATAATTTGATAGTTGCAGTTGGCGAAGAATCAACTAAAGGGGTATTATTTATAGGACGAAGGTAACTTGAATTAATTATGGAACGCGGACCACCGTATTTTAATTACAATAGGCAGTAATGCGTCAACATTACTGCCTGGAGAAAACAAACAAAATTTGTATCGGATCATTCATCAGCGATGAACTATGCCTTTTTGTTTGCAGTCAAATTTAATTAATAAATATTAAAAACTAAAATGGATAATTAAATGAACTACATATATAAAATATTGGTGTCCCTGACGTTCTGTCTGTTTATTATCAGTTCAGAACTTATGGCACAAGCAACAATTGGTCCCTTAACCAGTGATTATAGAAGGGATATTATTAAAAATGGTTCTAATCCGGTAAAAAGTGATGGACTCGCAGATTTAAATACAGTTTTTACAATAGGAAGGCAGAATAATAATGTTTATGAAAAAGCAGCTTATCAATGGACTATTCCCGATAATTTAATTCCTGATAATTCTTCAATAGATAGCTTGGAAATTTGTTTTAATTATACAAAATCAGATCAATATGAATTACCGGCTGGTTTCTATTCTCTTTCTGAAGATATAACTGACGGCAGTCAAAATAATCTTAATCAAATGTGGACCGATTTGAATTCTACACCCTTGGTACAAATAACGGGTACATCCGGTTTAGTGGATTATATCTCAAATAACCCTAATAATCCCTTAAATATCGCTTTTAAAAATGCATTATCAAGTAATCGTTTTGTACTTGGATTACGCTGGAATCCTGAAACTGTTAATAGGGTATGGTATGTGGATAATCCAACTTTAACTATAAAAGTCCACTTTACCCCGCCTCAGCAAAGCGTATTCATTGATCAGGTTTTGAATAATGGTACCCGGATTGGAAAAATAAAATTATGGCAGGGATCATCCTTTAGCAGTCCTCTTGATCCCGGTCAGTATTTTAATTTCTATGTAAATTCTCATCAGGTTATACAGGGCGATCAGTTAGAATATTCTAATCAAAAATATAACCGATGGAATTCATTTTCGGATATCAGAAATCAACATGATTTTTTAATTTTACCTGAAACTGCCATTTTAACATCACATTTCGAATCCAATTATTATGGCGTTAAAGTTAGAAATGCTCTTGAAGGTTGCTCAGATGTTGACGGAGGACTAATATACTATAAAGATCCATGGCTTATTGATTCCATAGATCAAAATCATGCTAACACTTATATGAACAGGGGGAACTATGCAATTTATAATACAATAAATTCACCCCTGGATTTTTCAATTAACACCTATTCCAATTATAAAGGAATATTTCAAAATCAAATCTATGATCCTCAGAATGAAATGCCATGTTATTTTGTAAAGAGCCCGATAGAGCAGGATATAAATTTAGGTACGCCATGGGGAACTCATAAATTCTATTTTAATAATTATACTTCGGCGGGAACAGGTACTTTAAATTCGAATAATAATGTAAACGGATACTATGAATCCCCTATTGTCTTCACTAATACTAACGCAATAGTAAATGCTAATTTGAAGGGTATTCAGCTTTCAAATAATTCTAATACTTTTGCCTCAACAAATCAGAGAAAAATAATTTCTACTTATTCTACTCCCGTTAATTTGTTCCAGGTTTACGAAAGTATGGGGACTATCTGGATGGAAAAAAGCACTGATGGCGGAACGACCTGGACTTTATACCCCAATAATGGTCCCTTGGTAAGCGGCTCTGCATCCTCTCCCTCTATGGATCATTATCTGGGCGGATATGGTTACGATTATATCTTTGTAACTTATGTTTCTGGTGGTACGGTAATGGTATGCATTATCCAAAGTAGTGAAACTCCCGTCACAACATATTGTAGTGTAGGTGCAAGTTCTACTTCTCCAACAACTCCGGTTGTTTCTTGTATGTATAATAATAAGGTTATTTTCGTTTGGAATGGGACTACTTATGATAATCAATCTGGGCTAATATATGAATTGGGGTTATTTATGAATAGCCCATTGGGATTTAATTGGGTTTATGATGATGATCGGCTTATGCCAAATACGAATGCAAACTCAATAAACCCCACAATTGAATCGTTGAAAAGTAATAGCAAACCCTGCTTAGCATGGGAAGAAAATAATACAATTAAATTTTGTAAACTCATGGTAAACCAGGACTATTCCATTACCCAGCAAGATTTTTATACTGTTTCAGATTATGCGGGTTTTACAAATAATACTAAACCATCCATAGCAGCCGTAAATGGGGGTTCCAGGCTTACATGGATTGGCAACCGAACAGTATATTATGGCGAAACTCCATACATTGAGCAAAGAGCAGTATTTATGGATCCGGGTAACACAAGTCAGTCTTGGGCTTTTAGTGATAATGTTCAGACATCCGTTATTAACCTGTCATCGCAGTGTTACACAATTGCCTGGAGCAAAAGTAATACAGATGACATCGAGTTTACGGATAGCCATACCTTAAGCGATATTGGCGATATACCTATAACAGGGGTAAATGTTCAGCTAAGCAATGGCAATTCTGATTATTTGATGCGGGCTGTTTCATTTAACAATTCTGCAGCTCCGTATTATTTTAGTAATAGTGGCCTATATGATCTCAATAAGAAATTTGCTGGTCACACAAATAGCGGAAGGGAAGGAGTAGTAAAAAAAGGGGATTGCCAGTTCTACTTTGCCGTTGGAGATGTAAATTCTGATGGTAAAAATATTAAGTTTGTTCCGATTGCAGATTCTACAAGATTTAACTCCCTCGTGGATATAAATAGTTATTTGGTTACAACGCCAATTCAGGTAACTAATAAATCTGCTCTGTATTATAGCGTAGAGTATGGAATATCAGATTCATTGGCCGCGCTGAATGCATTAAAAGGAGATAGTTTCATTAGCTTTAAAGTAGATATATTGGATGCCGTTACAAATGAGTCGCTTGGTACTTCTGATTTTATTCGTTTCGATTCATCACATGCGTCCCAGTATGATAATATAGCATATCAGTTGAATACTGAAACAATTGGAAACAGGACAATTAAGCTGGCGATGACTATTGCTTCCAATGCCGATATAGAATATTCGTTAAAGAATTGTTATGCCACCGAGGAAGTCCTTCACAAAAAACAAAATAAACAGTCAATGGTAAAACTCCTTGGCGCAGTTAATAATTATGATCTTTCTCAGAATTATCCAAATCCCTTTAATCCGGCTACTACAATCAGGTACCAGATACCTAAAGATGGGATAGTTACTCTTAAAGTGTATGATATACTTGGTAGGGAAGTTGCAAACCTTGTTAATGAATACAAGAAACAAGGCAGATATTCTGTTAATTTTGATGCATCAAAACTTGCGAGCGGCGTATATATCTATCAAATTAAATCAAATGACTTTGAGTCAAGTAAAAAGATGATGCTCTTGAAATAACTATATCTGTATCAGTTTGTGCTGTACATTACAAATTATAGAGCCGTCACACACGACGGCTCATTTTTCCTGTTTTTCTTAACTATTCCTCTAAGTTGCTGTAAATTGTTATTTTTACACAATTCATAAATTCATTTCTTACTATATTAGCGCTCTTATTTTTAATTCATTATAGGAACAGGAACTTCTGTGAGCTATAAATTTACCCTCATCCCAGGCGATGGTATTGGACCCGAAATAACCAAATCTGCGGTTCGCGTAATTGAACAGGCTGGTGTTAAAATCGACTGGGAAATTGCTGAGGCTGGGCTAAGCGCGTTCAATAAATATAAGGATCCGCTCCCGCAGGAAACTATTGATTCAATAGAAAGAAATAAGTACGCTTTAAAAGGTCCCTTAACTACTCCGATAGGCGTTAGTTTTCGCAGTGTTAATGTTGCCCTGAGAAAAGAATTTGACCTTTATGTCAATAAAAGACCTGCCAAAACCTATCAGGGGATTAGAACTTTGTATTTCGATCATATTGATATTATGATGTTTCGTGAAAATACTGAGGAATTCTACTCCGGTATAGAGCATTATATTGATTCTTCCCGGTCCGCTGCTGAAACTATCGGTATAGTTACTAAAAGAGGATGTGAAAGAATCGTCCGTTATGCTTTTGAGTATTCCAGAAAAAATAAAAGAAAAAAAGTAACCGCCGTTCATAAAGCCAATATCATGAAATATACAGGAGGCATTTTCCTGAAGGTTGCTCAGGAAATAGCTGCCGAATATCCGGAAATTGAATTTAATGACAGGATTGTCGATAATATGGCCATGCAGATGGTAATGAATCCCTACCAGTTTGATGTAATTGTTACTACCAATCTGTTCGGCGATATTCTGTCCGATCTTGCTTCCGGACTCGTAGGAGGCCTCGGTATGGCTCCCGGGGCTAATATCGGCAGCGATGTTGGCATTTATGAAGCTGTTCACGGTTCTGCTCCTGATATTGCAGGAAAGAATTTGGCTAACCCCTCGGCTATTCTCCTTGCATCTGTTATGATGCTTGCGGATATCGGAGAGTTGGATGCTTCAAATAGAATCGAGAAAGCTGTAGCTGCAGTTGTAGCAGAAGGGAAAAAAGTAACTAAAGATATTAACCCTGTAAATTTTGTAAGCACAGACGAAATGACTGAAGCTATAATGAAAAAATTGGATTCTAAATGAAGAAAAACTCCGCATTATCCATAATCTTTTTGGTTGTATTTGTCGATCTCCTGGGCTTCGGAATTCTTATTCCTATACTTCCAACCTTTGCAACCAATGTTCTCGGGGTAAAAGAAGGCGCCATCGGTATTGCGATCGCAGCTTATTCTTTGATACAATTCCTTTTTAATCCAATCCTGGGAGGATTGTCTGATAAACATGGAAGAAGGAATATCATTTTATATTGCCTGCTTCTCAACGCTTCTGGCTATGTTATTTTTGCATTCACACATTCTTATCTCATGCTCCTTGCCTCCAGGATAATTGCCGGTATCGGCGGAAGCAGTATCGGTGTCGCTCAGGCGTATATAGCCGATGTTACTACAAAGGAAGACCGGGCTAAGGGTATGGGCCTGATCGGTATGGCATTTGGATTAGGTTTTGTTTTCGGTCCTATTATGGGCGGTATACTTGCACATTATAGCTATATGATGACAGGATTTGCAAGCGCAGGATTTTCTCTCCTTGCTTTTTCTTTAAGCCTGTTCCTTCTTCCTGAATCACTGAAGAAAGATTTAATACAACCTCATATTAAAAGAAAAATTTTCAATATTGATGGTTTCCGGAAAACATATAATAATATCCCGGTTCTTCTGGTAATAGCTATGTTTTTTATTCTTACCTTTTCTGTTGCCAATATTTATGGTACATTCGCATTGCTGGGAACTCAGATCTATCACTTGTCTAATATGCAGAACGGTGCAATTTTCGGCGTGATTGGTATTGTTTCAGCTATTGTCCAGGGTGGAATGATTGGAAAACTATCAAAAAAATACTCTGATAACCAGTTGATAACTGCAGGATCTTTCCTGTTGGCCTCCGGTTTGGCTATGGTTCCTTTTGGAGGAAGCTTTGCAGGATTAATCGTTGTAATTGCTATTCTCTCTTTGGGAACGGGAACTCTGCAGCCTATTTTATTGAGTCTGATCTCTAAAGTAGCTCCGGAACATGAGCAGGGAATGATATTAAGTGTCAATCAGTCAATGTCGGCATTTGCACGTGTACTGGGTCCATTATGGGGCGGATTCTCTTTCCAATATATTGGATATAAATTCCCATTCTTTACTGGCGCTGTTGCTACTTTATTGATTTTGTTGTTTAGTGTATTTTATTTTAAGAAACATATTATTTATCATGAGCCTGTTAAGGTTTAAGTCGTCATGTGGTCTGTAGGAAAAATAAATATTGATAAAGCCGTTCTTCTTGCCCCGATGGAAGATGTTACTGATATATCCTTTAGACTGGTCTGCAGGGAACTTGGTGCCGATGTCGTCTATACTGAGTTTGTTAATTCGGAAGGATTGATCAGGTCAAATGAAAAGACTCATAAGAAACTCAGAATAGTTGAGGAAGAAAGACCCGTAGGTATACAGATCTATGGCGGTAATGTTAAATCAATGATCGGTGCGGCTAAAATTGCTGAGGCTGAAAACCCCGACCTTATCGATATAAATGCTGGATGCTGGATCAAAGGCGTAGTCGCATGCGGAGCCGGTGCCGGCCTGTTGAAAGATCCTGCTTATATGGCCGAACTTGTTAAGGGCGTTGTGGATAATGTCTCCATCCCCGTTACTGTTAAAACTCGTCTTGGGATGGATGGTTCCAATATAAATGTACTCGATGTCGTTAGAAGATTAGAGGATGCCGGCGCTAAAGCTTTAACAATTCATTGCAGAACACAAGCACAGGGACATTCAGGTATCGCCGATTGGTCATGGATTCCTAAAATAAAAGAAGTCGTGTCTATCCCTGTAGCATTAAATGGAAGTATATTTACCGCCGAAGATGTAAAAAAGGCTTTTGAAGAAACAAATGCTGATGCAATTATGATCGCCCGCGGCGCAATCGGTAATCCCTGGATATTCAAGGAAACAAAAGAAATTTTGACTAAAGGGATTGTTGAGACTCAAATCGATGAGGAATTAAGAATCAAAACTACTCTTAGGCATTTAAAGCTTGCGGTCGAAGTTAAAGGCGAAAGAAGAGCTGTTCTGGAACATAGAAAATTCTATACCGGATATCTCAAAGGACTGCATAATGCCAGCCGTGTTAGAAAAGAGTTAATGTCTGTCTGCGATTATCAGGGTGTTGAAGACCTCCTCCTGAATTATTATCAGGAATTATTAAATTATCAATATACTGTTTGACTAATGCAGGTAAATGATAAAAAGCACTTTACCGCAAGAGTTATTTCTACTGTGTTCGTTCCTCCTTCCCTTAGTCTTATAATATTTACTCTGCTCGCTTTTAATGATGAAACTGCCTCTGGTAAAATTATAATAACACTCCTTGTTACGCTGATCTTTGCATTTATATTGCCGATAACTCTTTTCTATATTCTGCGAAAGAAAGGAAAAATAGTTAATGCAGATGCAACTATTAAAGAGGAAAGAACACTGCCATTCTCTGTCTCAATTCTGTTCTATTCGCTCGGTATCATAATCTTGATTCTTTTCAATATAAATATTGTTTCAATAGCTTTTTGGTTTTGTTATATTTCCAATACTGTTTTTATTATAATCATAAATAAATACTGGAAAATAAGTGCTCATATGATGGGTGCATCTGGTCCTTTTGCCGCTGCATGTTTTGTCTTTGGTATCAGTGCCCTCCCCTTTATCCTTATTTTATTTATAATTGGATGGTCACGTATTTATCTTAAATGCCATAACATCTACCAGGTACTTGCCGGTGGCGCTTTAGGCTTTGCCTCCACATTGTTACAGATGCAGATTATTACGAAAATATTTTATGCCTGATAAATCGCAAATAATAAAACTCCTGAATGAATTGGCTGATATGATGGAATTCATAGGAGAAAATAAATTCAAGGTGGGGGCCTACCGCAATGGGGCTTATGCCATTAGAAAAGTTGAATCTGATATTGAGGAATTGATCTTTCAAAAGAAGCTGGATCAGGTTAAAGGTATCGGGAAAGGACTCCAGGCCGTTATATATGAATTCTCCGGTCTGGGCAAATCATTGCAATATGAGGAACTGAGGAAACAAGTACCGGTTGGTATTGGGGATTTATTAAAAATAAAAGGGCTTGGCCCCAAAAAAGTTCAGCAGCTGTATAAAGAACTTTCAGTTTCAGATCTCATACAGCTGGAGTATGCTGTTAAAAATAATAAACTTGCAGGTTTAAAAGGATTTACTGATTCTCTTATCAATTCTATTCCGGCTGAAATCGATCAGATAAGAAGGAATAAGAATTTTATCCTCCTGAATAAAGCATTGGAGTCGGCAAATTCGGTTATCTCTGAACTGGGCACATTAAAAAGTGTTATCAAAGCTGAAATTACAGGTGACCTGAGAAGGGGAATGGAGATTATTTCTTCTGTCCTGTTAATCGTTTTGGTGAAGAATGATATAGAATTCCGGAAAGAATTGGGCTCTAAGTTTAACATTACGGAAAAGAATAAATCATTCGTTATTTCTGATCTGATTGAGATTCCTGTTGTAATAAATTATTATGATAGTTTACCTGAATATATAAAGGGAATGGTCGTTACTACGGGAAGTAATGGATTTATAAATAAGGTCTTCGGGAAAAAAGAAATATCAGGTAAAAATGAACAGGAAATATTCAAAAATGCCGGGATACCCTATGTCATTCCTGAAATGCGCGAAGAAGAATTTCTTGCTCTGAAGAAAAAGAAATTGAAGGAGAATTCCGATCTCTCCCTTGAAGAGTTTAAAGGTTTGCTTCATTGGCATACTACATATTCCGACGGAAAGGATACTCTTGAAGCGATGCTCAATGAAGCTGTAAAATTGAATTTCCGGTACATCGCCGTTTGCGATCATAGTAAATCAGCAGGTTACGCTAATGGTTTGAAAGAAGAGAGGGTCCTGCAGCAAAAGGAACAACTCGATAAACTAATAGAGAAATATTCAATTAAGTTATTCCAGGGAATTGAATCCGATATACTTATTGACGGTAAGCTCGATTATCCGGAAGAGTTCCTTCCTAATTTTAACTTTATTGTCGCTTCAGTACATTCGCGGTTTAATCTGGAAGAAAAGGATATGACGGCCAGGATTATTAAGGCCGTTGAAAATCCCTATACTGATTTACTTGGTCATCCATCCGGACGTCTTTTGCTTTCGCGTGAACCATATAAAATAGATACTGAAAAAATAATCGATGCGTGCGCTGCTAATTCTGTGGCTGTTGAGATTAACTCTCACCCTAAAAGACTGGACCTTGACTGGAGATGGATTTATCATGCACGGGATAAAGGATGCCTGTTTTCTATAAATGCCGACGCACATTCAATTTCTGATATCTCATATCTTAAATATGGAGTTATGATTGGCAGAAAAGCCGGCCTTAAAAATAATGAGGTAATTAACTGTTTCGATACTGAATCTTTTAAGAAGTTCCTTAACAGAAAAGTAAAAAGGAATCTTTAACTGCTATGATTAAATCTGAAGTTAGAAATAATACCGGACTGATTATATTTAATCGCCCTGAAAAAAGAAATGCCCTTAATCCGGAAATGAACGGTTTAATTATTGCTCAACTAAATGAATTCGCAAAGCAGGAAAATATTAAAGCAGTTATTTTAAGCGGGGAAGGGACTAGCTTCTGTGCCGGTGCCGATCTTGCCTGGCTTAAGAAAATCAGTGAGAATTCCTCTCAGAGAAATGAATCGGATACCGAAGAAATCGCTCAATTGTTTCTTACAATATATGATTATCCTAAACCGGTTATTGCTGCTGTCAATGGCCCCGCTGTTGGCGGTGGATGTGGTATTGCCAGCGTTTGTGACTTTTTAATTGCTGATAGGAATGAAGCTAAATTTGGTTATACTGAAGTGAAGATAGGATTCATCCCGGCTATTGTTTCTGTTTTCCTTATTAAGAAGATCGGCGAAGGTAAGGCTAAACAACTTCTTCTTACAGGCGAATTAATCGACCCGGAAAAGGCTTTACAGATCGGCCTTGCTGATTATTTATCCGGCAATGTTATCGAAGATGCTTTCTTACTCGCAGAGAAATTAAATGCAAATTCACCATTTAGTGTCTCTCTTACTAAAGATCTTATCCGCAATACTTCTAATATGAATGTACATGATGCAGTTAACTACTGTGTCAGATTAAACGCTATCAGCAGGTCTTCTAAAGATTTTATAAAGGGGATAAATAAATTTTTGAATAAGAATTGAGGGAACATATGAATATAGATCTCAAACAGTTTATCAGGGATGTACCCGACTTTCCTAAAAAAGGAATTGTCTTTAAGGATATAACAACTTTATTGAAAAATCCCGACGCACTTAAATTAACTCTGAATATCCTTTATGATAAAGTTAAAGATATGAAAATAGATAAGGTTGTCGGGATTGAAGCAAGAGGTTTTATCTTTGGTGCAATGCTTGCAGAAAAACTTAATGCAGGATTTGTACCTGCCCGGAAACCTGGTAAACTCCCCGCAGCTGTCACTAAGCAATCATATGAACTTGAATATGGCACTGATACAATAGAGATTCATAAAGATGCTATTTCAAAAGGAGATAGAGTACTTCTTCATGATGATCTCCTCGCTACTGGAGGTACTGCTAAAGCCGCTTGCGAGTTGATTGAAAAGCTTGGCGGAAACCTGGTGCAGACTCTTTTTATTATTGAACTTGATTTCCTTAATGGCCGGGAAAAACTCAAAAATTATAAAGTAGATTCTCTGATTAATTATTCCTCCGAATGACAGATTCTCCTTATTTGTTCAGTATTTAATCGACCTAAAATAAAATGCGTTAAGAAAATTTGCGGAATGGAGTGAAATGCGGGAAATGCTGTCTGAACGAAGTGAGTTCATTTACCGCCACGTAATGGAGCAAATTTTTAGCAATTTTATTTTAAGCCATGTTTCTTTTGCAACTTTTCTTTCGTAAAGTAATTATGTTAGAAAGGCAGGTAGATATAGAATATGGCATCCCTTCTGCAAATTAGTTATACTAATTGTGAGCAACATAGTATGTTTCACCAACAGTAAAGGATGCCACAAAT
>JARLHC010000032.1 GCA_031292455.1 Ignavibacteriaceae bacterium | reverse complement strand
TTGGTCCCTGCTCCGCTATGAGCGGTCCAGCCGTTAGCAGTAAGAAGAGTCCCCGCTGTATAATTAAAATCATCAGTAAATAGTGAGGTAGCATCATTAACAACTCCGCTGCATGTTACATTCTGAGTTGAAGCACCGCCTCCTGCATTTGATACAGTCTCTGAATTATAATTGCCTGTAACCAGGCCTGCTTTTAATCTTATGTAAATTGTAGTAGCCGAAAGCGTCCCTCCGGAATATGAAGGAGTTACACTGCTTGAAAAGGTTGAATTGTTTGTCGACACTTCATAATTAGTCAAGCATTGCACAGTGATATTGCCTGATGAGGGAGTAAGATTCGTACCGCTTAAAGTATAAGACTGTGAAGCTGAAGGACCTGCACCTGAAGAATAATTAAATCCGGTAAGGGTGCTTGTAGAAATTGATAAGGATGCAGATGGTATAGGATTAACAACTCCGCTGCAGGCCACATTAAGAGTTGTAGCTCCGCCTCCGGCATTTGTAACATTCCCTGAATAATTCCCTATAGATAAACCTGATTTTAATCTTATATGAATTGCCGTTGCACTAAGAGTTGCGGAAGTAAACTGGACTAACTGACTTGCAGCAAAGTTTACATCGTCCAATGAAACTTCAAAATTAGTTGGAGCTGTTACTGTAATATTACCTGTAAAACCGGTAAGATTAGAACCGCTCAGACTATATGATTGAGAAAGCGAAGGTCCGGAACCGGAAGTATAATAAAAACCAGTTAAGGATCCAGGGGTTGCGGTTAATAAGGGGCCTGTTACAGAGTGGTAAGTAAAAATAGTTCCTGAGCTAGCTACCTGTCCATCTGGATTAGTTATAGTAACAGTTCTTGCACCATCGGTAGCTCCGGTCGTAGTCACGTTTAGAGTAACAGTTGAAGGACTATTATAAGTAATACTGTTTACTGTGATCCCTCCATCTATAGAAGCTGAAATATGTTTGGAAAAACCTGTTCCTGGTTCATAAAATCCAAGCCCCGTAGTAGTATCACCTTTAATTACTAATGTGTAATTGCTTCCGGGACCAAGAATGTTGGGTGTAGCTGTGGTAAGAGTCGCAGGAGCCGGAGCTCTAAACTGAGATACACGGCAACCATAATTATTTGCAGCATTACAGAATTGCTGAATTGTCCAGAATGTCATATCATCTGAGGGATCACATTCTGTCATAGAATAATCACCCCATCTGTGGGTTGTAGAAGAATTAGCCCCATCACCCGTAGGGTTGTAAGCAGTTGAGCTTGTAGTATTGGAATCAGGAACCGACATAGTTCCAGATGGATCAGTAGCTAATCTGTATGTATATCCGGCGTTTGCATAAGCATAATATCCTGTAGCAGTAAATCCCATTAATGCATGTCCCTGACCATTAACAGTAATAGTAGGATAAGCATAATTTTTATCTCTTGTACTGGAACTGCTTAGAACATTAGAATAAACAGTACCAGATTGATTAGCTGAAGGAGTTGACCCTGTTTTAAAATTAATAAGATCATACCATCTGGCACTAATACGAGTCCCGGCACTTGAACCAACTCCTGTATTTGTAGTCTCTATATGGTGAGCGGTCCATAAATGTCCGTTCCTTATCATTGCTGCTAACAGTCGTTCATCATCAGAATCGAGACTATATGTACATGATTTACTATAAAGAGTTCCCGAAGTATAAGTTGTAGGAACTGTAATTACGATCGCACTTGAAATTGAAGGTGAAGTTGTTCCCGGATTTGAAACTCTTATTAAATCCAGCTGTCCTTCTGTGGCATTATCAACACCAATAAAATAGCCTTCATTAGCGCTGAGGTCATATAAATTGTCTACTCCCTGTGGTGTATATAACCCTGTTGAAGCACCACCAAGTGAGAACTTTGTTGATACCATTGGTCCGTTCCCCAAAATCGAATTTTTTTGAACTACTAATCCAATAGTTCCTAGAAATGATGTTCCTGCATAGTTAAATAAATTTCCGCCTATATAAAGTGCATTTTGGTCAATGCCTAATGTAGGATAATCGATAAAATTCCCGCTGTTCTGGTAATAGAAAAATTTTATGGTTGATGAAGAAGTTATTATACTATCCGCGCTTACACCGACTAAAATACGATTTGCAACTGTAGATGATGAAGGGACATCGATTATAATGAATATCCATCTTTTAGATAGTCTGTCATACCTTATATGTGGATCACTTGTATATCCGCCTGAAGTGATAACTGATGAGAAAAAATTATCCGTAGTTACATTTAAAGCTCCATCAGCTATTCCGGTCGTTTTGTCATACGAAGTGATTATTGAGTTAATCGCTACTATATATTGAGTTGGACCTACAGATCCCATATTGTCGGGTGGATAAGCCCCACCTCCGGATAAAGTACCTCCTGTAAAACTAATTCCTTTGGAGATTGTGGTTGTAGAAGTTACCTGGTCCGGTCCATTAATTATATTCATTTTAGAAGAATATTTAGAACTATTTGGTGAATTTGGATTCTGAGGGAGATTATTACGGTTAGGGTATTCCTTTTCCTTTTCAGATTCTACTGATCTGGGATTATTTCCACCTAAAATTTGTCTTGCCATAATATCATGGACAGTCTCAGTGACTGCAGAATTGCCGGCTATAGTGATTCCTTTTTCACCCTGCTGTGCATTTGTGATAAATGAAGAAAGGATTAGTAACAAAATTATTGAAACAGATAACTTCATATAACCTCGTAAATGAATTATTAAATTAGTAATGCGATTTTTAAAATTAAATAATGGTCTTAAACAATTTTTTGGGTGTAAAAGCGGGAATCTATGAAGGAAACTAATTTTAAGATCCCATCCTTATTAGAAGAAAAATAAAAATGTTCACTATTATAGTATTAAAATAATTTCAAATATTCAATAGGTAAAAAAACAAATTTCCGGGTTACTATTACAAAATGTCTATTCCCAGTTGAAGAATGGATAAGAAAATCAAAAAAGTCTCGAATAAACATTATTTGCATGTATTGAGGTCTAAATTTCAGTTTTAAATTATTTGAGCCTGTCCAGGTAAATTATTCCGTTCAAATGGTCGATCTCGTGCTGAAAAATAATAGCAGTAAATCCTTCAATCATCTCAATATTATGGGAATTATCGGGTTTCATGTAATCTAAAAGAATTGCATAAGAGCGGGTAGTTGTTGTATCCCTCCTCCCAGGTACGGAAAGGCAACCCTCTACCCAGCTTAATTTCTTTTTTGTATACTGAATAATCTTTGGATTAAAATATACTTCAAAAGGATTATCGGGTTTATCATATCTCTGCACCCATATTATATTTTTCAGTATCCCGACTTGAGGTGCGGCGATACCAACTCCTTTGGTGAGACTGTCATTGACCGTTGAGTACATTCTCTTTATCAGATTTTGCAATATGGCATCACTGGAATCGGGGACCACATCTTTGCATTTAGTACGCAGCAAAAGTGAATCTTTTTTATTGTAAATACTAAGTACACTCATGGGAGTTATAGAATTGGCGGACATAATTAGTTCAGCTTGTTCAGAAGAGAATTGATCATCTTTTGTAATCTTCTGAATACCCGCACAACCGGCAATAAAAAGGAAAGAAACCAGTATAATTATATTTTTCATATCCAATTATCGAGAATTATTTTAATAATTCAAAAAGAAGATTTTATGGGTGGAATAATGACTCTATAAAGATTATAAGGTTGGGGAATGTCAGGTAATATGATGATGTTTATTAATTATTCGTTTAATATTTTTCCACATTAAACTCACATTAGGAATATAAAGTTTATTATATGTTTCTGTTATATTCCAGAGTAATTTTAAAGATTCATATTCATGTAAATTATAATCAATCTGGCCTAACCATTTTCTAAAATCTTTATTCATCGAGATACCTGGTGTGACCTGATTTTTGCCAAATAAATAATCTCTACCAGTTTTCATATTGTTATTCATATAAGCTAAATCCTTCAATCAAAAATTAAATAAGAAAGCAATAATAACATGTGATCGTAATTAAGAGCCTTATAAGACTAATTACTTATAAAAAAGCACTATGTTGTAATTAGGAATGGAATAGACAGGTATGGATAATAGCGTTAACAAATATGTTCGCGGGAATAATATTTGCTATACAGACCATCTTTGTGGATGGCCTGTATATTACCTAAATAATTATTTAGAATTCTTTCGTACACTTTCCTTAATGCGATGAATATGTCCCCTGCCAAGTCCTTTAACCTCACAGCCAAGTTCAAAGTAACGGCGGATGGCATCATCTTTCAGTATTCCGAAACAATCGATAATTGCGGCAGGTTGCCCGATATTTTTGATAAGATGATCAGGATTAAGAGTTAAATAAGCTTCATGGCGTACCGCAAGTACAACGGCATCGGCATCAACAAGCACTTTTTTCAAGTCATTTATTATCCTAACCCCTTTCAGTTTTTCCTGATTACGGAAAAAGCGGGCTTTACTTTGTCCGGGCGACGGGAAAGTGTCTTGCTGTTCGAATTCCCACCAATGTTCTACATAAGGATCATGAATATTTATCTCGGCGCCCATTTCAGTAAGCTTACGTATCAGTACTTCGGATCCACTGTAGCGGGTATCTCCAACATCTTCACGATAAGAAGCACCAAGCACGACAACATTAGCGGCGGCAATCGGTTTACCCATATTGCGGAGAGCATCGCGAGTAAGTTGAGCTGCATGAAGTCCCCTTGTATCGTTAATATCAATTGCCATAGGAGTCATACGGAAGATATCGTCATCAAAACCGAGGATGTGTTTATAGGCCCAGACACCGAGTCCTCCATCCTTAGGCAAGCAATATCCGCCTATACCGGGGCCGGGGAAAATCATATTGCTATGAGTAGGGCGCATCTTTATGGCATCAATTACTTTTATTAGATCAACTCCGTTCCGTTCGGAGAAAAGGCTCCATTCGTCAAGGAATGCAAGAATCGTAGCGCGATAACTGTTCTCAACAATCTTGGCTGTTTCAGATTCGATAGGACGGTCCATAACAGTAAGAGGAAATTTCTTTGTATTAAGAACCTCATTTAGGAATTTAACGACCCTGGTTTTTGCCTGATTATTAATTCCACTGCATACTCGCCAGAAATCGCGGATACTTGCAACATAATTACGTCCCGGCATTACTCTCTCGTAGCTATGGGCCAAGAGGGGTTCGGATTTAATACCACGCTTTTTGAAAATCTTCTTCATTAGAGGATACGCAACCTGTTCCGTAGTACCAGGAGCTACTGTTGTTTCGATAAGTACAAGGGCTTTAGGGGGAATATGCTCTGCGATAATGGCGATTGAACTTTCAAGGGCTTCCATTTCGGCTCTTCCATTGCGGACATTACCAAGTGATTCTTTATGATAATCGCACTGGACATCAACAACCACGGTATCAGCCAGGTCGAGTACATCATACGTAAAAGTGGCAATGAGTGTTTTTTTATCAATCACGCAACGCTGTATTATTTGTTCAACTTCCGGATCTTCAGCTTTGACCGGTGAGACGCCGCGGTTAAGCATAGGGATTTTCCAGTAACTACGCGCACTGGGGCGCTGCATCCCGATTACAAATTTTGAGGGTTTGCCTTTTTTGTCAATAGTATCAGCAACTATAGCAGCCATTACTACACCGACAAATCCAATTCCCATTACAACAACTATTTCGCGGCCAAGTTTACGTTCCTTTTCTACTCGTTTTTTCAGACGCTGAAATTCGGCTTTATAGTCTTCAGGTTCAGGAATAGGGAATTGTTCTCCGGCAGGATTGATGGAATATTTTTCACTCATTATACCTCCATTAGCATTAGTTCTGCCAAAATTGCAGAATTATTAATATTTGATATATAAAGTTACTAAAAAGGTTAAAGATTCATCAAAAGAAATAATATCATTTGAAAACTTCCAAACAGTATTACATCAAAAATGAACGACAAACCAAATGTAAGATAATTAAAAACTGAAAATACAATTCCCGGAATAATCTTAGATGCCCAAAATGTATAAGGTAGTATATTAGATGATTTTATCTGCTGCGAAAGTAATATTTTATTTGTAAAATAATATTGTACAATAATGGGATACACGCAACTGCTTCATTATCACCTTCTTATTGAAAATTTATGCTAAACTCACTTTTTTTAATACTTTTACTTCAACGATATGTACCTGATGGTCGTCAACAAGTGGAATATTATTATCATTATTCCTGACACCATCTACCGTTACAGACGGATTGTCATTGTAATCTTTTAACTGAATAATAGTTATATTATAAATTGTTTCTCGGTATTGATAGTATACTTTATAATTTTCCCAGCCTTCAGGAAGGCATGGCTCAATGTATAAATGGTCTACATCTAATCTGATTCCAAGGAGTGATTCAGTAATTAGTCTGTACATCCAGCTTGCGGAACCCGTGTACCATGTCCACCCACCTCTACCGGTATGAGGGGTCATTGCATAAACGTCAGCTGCAACCACATAAGGTTCCACTTTATAAGTAGATATTTTTTCTGCGGAATTTCCGCGATTTACAGGATTTATAATATTTAATAGTTCCCAGGCACGTTTGCTATCTCCTAATTCAGCAAACGCCATGGCTGCCCAAATAGCTGCATGTGTGTATTGACCGCCGTTCTCTCTTACACCGGGCACATATCCTTTAATATACCCGGGATTTAAATCTGATCTATCGAATGGCGGTTCTAAAAGTTGAATCAATGATTGATCCCTGTGAACAAGATATTTATCCAGTGAATCCATTGCTTTGTGGGATCGGATTGAATCTCCCATGCCGGAAAGCACTGACCAGCTTTGTGCAATGGAATCAATCTTGCATTCCTGGTTGCTCTCAGATCCAAGTGGCGTACCATCATCAAAGTAAGCACGGCGGTACCACTTGCCATCCCAGCCATTCTGTTCAATATTTCTGCGCAATATGCTGGCTTCATCCTTGAATCTTTCTACTAGTGAAATGTCCCTTTGCAGATTAACTATCTTTATGAATTGCATAAGTACTTTATAAAGAAAGAATCCTAGCCATATACTTTCTCCTTTGCCTTCTTTACCCACCATATTCATACCATCATTCCAGTCTCCCGTACCAATTAACGGAAGACCGTGAACACCAAATTTAAGCCCTTCCAAAATAGCCCGTACACAGTGTTCATACAAAGTGCCCGTTTCTTCTGATTTGTTTGGAAGATCATAATATGAATCGTCTTCTGCGTTTACTGCTCTTCCTTCTAGAAAATTTACTGTTTCATTGAGTATTCCGGTATCACCGGTGCTAATAACATAACGGCTCGTTGCTAACGGCAGCCAAAGATAATCATCCGAACAATGAGTACGCACACCTCTGCCTTTTGGGGGATGCCACCAATGCTGTACATCTCCTTCTCTGAACTGACGGCTTGCACAAAGAAGTAAATGTTTACGGATCAAACCTGGTTCAGTATGGATTAGTGACATTACATCCTGAAGCTGATCACGGAATCCAAAGGCTCCGCCTGACTGGTAGTATCCGCTTCTTGCCCAAATTCGGCATGCTAATGTTTGATATAAAAGCCATCCATTCAACATTATATTTAATGATGGATCAGGAGTTTCAACCTGTACTGCACCAAGTGTACGTTTCCAATATTGCCATACTAATTCTAAAGCATTTCTCGCAGCATCCGTCCCCCGGAAACGTTTAACCATTTCTTTTGCATGGTTATAATCATTTCCGGTTCCCAGTTTGAAAATTATCTCATGCTCTTGTCTGTCTTCAAGTTCAAATGGAACCTGGATAGCAGCACAAGGATCAAGAGCTGCTCCTGTTTTTCCGGAAAGATTTATAAGTGTCATTGCCTCCGGTCTTTGAAGTGTGCCATTGCGCCCAAGAAATTCTGTACGGTCACAGGTAATTGTTTGGGCTTCATCATCCGTATGAAAAAAGGTAACCCTTTTTGAAAACTCCAGATTATATGAGTTCCTTGCATAGATTGCTCCGTTACTGGAATCAATTTCAGTAATAACATGCATAAATGATTTCGGACGTAAATCGCCCAATACAAATTCAATATACCCTGTAGCTGATAGTTGCCGCCTTCTGCCCGATTCATTTCGTATTTTTAATACAGAAAACTTTATGGATGCTTCTTTCTCAACATAAATCCATAACTCTGTGTATATTCCATCTTCCGTATGTTCAAAAACGCTATAACCAAATCCATGACGGCTGACGTAGGTTCCTGCTCCCTTGCTCGGAAGTGGTGTGGGTGACCAGAAATGTCCGGTTTCTTCATCTCGGACATAAAATGCTTCTCCGCTTAAATCACTTACAGGATCATTATGCCATGGCGTGATCCGGTACTCGTGTGCATTCTCGCTCCATGTATAATTAGGACCATTCTCTGAAACTATAGTTCCAAAGTTCGGATTTGCGATAACATTAGCCCATGGTGCAGGGGTTACATGACTGCTTGAGGTAGTTATTATGTATTCACGCCCGTCCTGTGTAAATCCTCCAAATCCATTGAAAGATAGTAGATCATCACGGAGTATAAGTGGATCTTCCTGCTTCGGCGCATGGTATGTTTTAATTTCCTTTAATCGTCGGATTGGCAATTCTGTTATAACTCGGTGGTTCACCTGCGTATCAAGAGTCCCGCCTTTATCTGTAATTATAACTCGTGCCACAGTTTGGATTAGAATTTTGTCCTCATCTGAAATCTGATCAGCTTGCCGTACAAAGATTCCTCCCGGGCGGTCAATATTGTTAGCTTCCACACCGGATGCAATTAATCTCATTATTTGTTCCTGGAGTTGTTGTCTGTAACCTGCATGATCTTCGTTCCAGATCACAAGATCAACCGAAAGTCCTTTTAATCGCCAGTATGCATGAGCCTGTACAATTTGTCGTACTAGTTCAATATTGGTCGGATCTTCTATTCGCAATAGGAATATTGGTAGATCGCCGGAAATAGAATATCCCCATAATCCTGATTGTCCTCTCCGGTTTCTCATAATTAAACTTGGATCAGCACGCAGAAAAGAATTTGAATAGAGGATAGAATTTGCTAGTCGTCCATATAATTGAGCATCTGCTTCGGTTGCATTGATTTGTCGTAACAATACTTGACTGTGCGTCCAGGCAAGTTCAAAAGCACGATTAGCCATCCGTCTGTCCTGATATTTCTCAATAAGTTTTATTGCTATGTCATGGCTTTCTCCAATTCCTGTAATCATATCAATAATCACAGTTTCTTCTGGATCGATTACTAAATGATATTTAATTGCAACAATAGGGTCCAAAACTGAACCCTCACTGTTAGAGAGTGGGCTTGAATCTTTTACTGCTAGAGGTGAAATAATTGTTTCTCCTCGACCGATAAATTGCATACGGTCCGTCTCAAAGGATATTTCTCCTGATGTACCCCCATGTATAACCATCATGTGAAATATCCATAATGTTTTATCTTCCGGTGAGCGTGGTCTTCGGGTGCAAAGTATTGCCTGCCTTTCATGGAGTATCTCAGTCTGAACAAATAAATTACTAAATGCAGGATGCAGATCATCCTGTGCAGATGAAGCTAATACCACTTCGGCATAGCTCGTTAAATCTATGGTCCTCCTTGCACGTGAACTATTGGTCAGATGGATCCTGCGTAGTTCGATATCATCTTCCGGTGAAACAACTATCTCCGTTAACATATTAAAATTCTGATCCTGTCGGCGGAATTCAGCATGTCCCTCTGAAAATATTGCCTCATAATTTTTCGCTCGTTTAAGAGTAGGTTGGTATGCCGTAGACCATAATTCGCCGCTCGAATTATCATGTATATAGCAGAAAGTCCCCCAATTGTCGCAGGTACTGTCTTCACGCCATCTGGTGATTGCAATGTCTTTCCATCTGCTGTAACCGCCCCCTGCATTTGTTAACATTACATTATATCTGCCATTTGACAATAATTGCACTTCTGGAATTGTAATATCAGGGTTGCTGATTTTACGTACCGGCATTTCTTGAATTCCTGACCCTGTAAATGAGTCTGAAGCTCCTGAAGTGTGTAAATAGAATAAAGATGTTTTTGGAATTCTTTCCTGAAGCAGTAACATGGTAGATTCAAACAATGGATCTGACTCAAATCTTTTTTGCATCGGGCGGTCAAGAATCAAATAAGCCAATGAAAGAAGACTCATCCCTTGGTGATGCGCCATGAAAGATTTTACCACAACTGAAGGTCTATCGCGTGGAAGTCGTGATGTTGTATAATCAACAGATTCATACAAACCAAATCTCCCTAATAACCCTTCCGATTCAAGCCGCTGAAGGTTAATGCATGCTGCTTCAGGTTCAACCATCAGCGCTAGAACAGAAGCATAAGGTGCAATAACTAAGTCCTCTGCAAGTCCTCGTTTTAACCCCAATCCTGGTACTCCAAATGCTCGGTACTGATAATTAAGATTAATATCTACAGTGTTATAGCATGACTCAGAAATTCCCCATGGGACACCACGCTGGATTCCATATTCAATTTGTCTCTTTACAACTGCTTTATATGTTTGGTCAAGTAATGTGTTTTCATAAGTTGGCATCACAAGTAGCGGCATCAGATACTCGAACATTGAACCACTCCACGAAAGGAGAATTGGCTCCCCACCTAATGTTGTAAGCAGACGCCCTAAAGCAAACCAGCTTTCCTGTGGTAATTTTCCATCTGCAATTCCTACAAAAGTGCTTAGTCTTGCTTCAGATGCAAGTAAGTCATAGTAGCTTGAATCCTTTCGTTTTTCCTCTACACTGTATCCTACAGATAGAAGATGACGTGTCTTGTCATATAGAAAACCATATTGCATATCAGAAAATTCCCCTGATTGCTTTATAAGCTTATTGATGGCAGCCATCCTTTCATTAGCATGTCTGCCTCCTTCAATAATCAATAATCGGAGTTCATTTAGAAACTCTTTTTTCTCAGCCAACTCCTTGTTGGAATCAAAATATTCTTGCAAAGACGATAATTCCTTATCAGTATTTGCTAACTCTCTTAATGTCGGTAATTTATTGGAAATGGAAGCGAGGCTGTTACTGTCTGTTTTTATAATTAGGCTAACCCAGGGGGTCAGCAATTTCATTTCATCTAAGGTATCTTGACATTGCATGACAAATGCATGAGTCCACAATTTGGCTTCATTATCTAGTGCTTCTTCAAAATTTATTTCTGCTTTTCTTGCGATACTTACTAGTTTGTTTAAATATATCCAGGTTGCCAAAAGGGTTGTTGGCGGAATATTAACTACTATCTCAAGTTCTTTCTTTAGTTGGATAAGTAAATCATTTCCTTTTCCTTCAGCCGAATCTAATACTATACTTAATGTATCACTCATTCCTCCGAAACATCGAAGCCCCACTATTTTATGGTCAGGAAGTACCAGAATTGCCTGGCGTAGTGTAAGCAGGTACGCTGCAAGATTTCCACTGTCGACCGAAGATATATAAATGGGTCTCAGCGGCATTAATGTCTGTGTATCATACCAATTAAAGAAGTGCCCCTGGTACCTTTCTAAACTTTCCATCGTTTGAAATGTTTTCAAAGTCCGGTCTATAAGTTGTCCGCCGGAAATGTAGCCAAAGTCGTATGCAGATAAATTTGCAAGTAGAGCCATACCGATATTAGTCGGAGATGTACGGTGTGCTATAGTCCCGACCGGATCTTCCTGGTAATTATCAGGTGGGAGCCAATTATCTTTTGCACTTACAAAAGTCTCAAAAAATAACCACGTTCTTCTTGAAAGTTTCCGTAAAAACAATCTCTGCGCATCTGTTAATTTAGCTTTACGTTCCACAAGCGGCAGACTTATCCACCATGTAAATGCTGGTGCTGCCATCCAAAGGAATATAATTGGAATAACTATGACGGGAACAGTCTGATTTGTAATCGAGTAATATGTTATTATACTAAATGCTGTAAAAGGAGAGATCCACATTGTTCTGAATGATCTGGAAATTGTGTTAAGGTTTTTGCGGACTTTTACATTGAATGGGTTCCATTCAAGTAATTTTCTATGTGAAATTAGCATCCGCCAAATAGTTCTGATTATTGCATCCTGACTAAAAAACGCTTCGTAAGGGAGGGTAATAAGTGTAAATACCGCCTGCACGAAATGATCTCCTGCTGAATGTATCGAGGCTGATATGTGCTGTCTCCAAAATAAATCTGATGGTTTTCTGAATAAATCGAAAATGGAAATAATTATTGAGGGGACAAGAATGATTCCTATCGTTACCAATGTCCAGAAGAACGGTTGTTTCAGTATAATCCACCCGGTAAGTAACAGCAAAGTAAGTGCTAATGGAATTAAACTGCGCCGGAGGTTATCGAATATTTTCCATCTGGACAATATTGATAGAGGATTCTTTTTCAATTTGCCTTTAAGACCCGGAACAATTGGCAGAAGCCAGCGTATCAATTGCCAGTCTCCTCGGATCCAACGGTATCTGCGGTTCACATCAGTATTATATCGGAAGGGATACTCCTCAAATAATTGTACATCACTTAAAAGCCCCGCCCGGGCATAACATCCTTCGATAAGATCATGACTCAGAATAAGGTTTTCAGGAAAGCGTCCATTTAAAGTACGATCGAAAATATCAATATCGTAAATGCCCTTTCCTATAAATGAACCTTCACCGAAAATATCCTGGTACACATCTGAAACAGTACGCGTATATGGGTCAATGCCGGGCTGACTACCATATAATCTTGCATATTGGGAGCGGTTTGTTCCAGGTAGACTCACCGCTACACGAGGCTGCAATATTGTGTACCCTTCATTTACACGTTGCTTTTTTTCATCGTATCGAGCTCGGTTCAGGGGGTGGGCTATGGCTCCGACTAATTGACGTGCAGAATCGCGTGGTAATTGTGTATCTGTATCAAGAGTGATTATGTATTTTACCAGTGGCAAAATCTCAATCTTGCCAATAATTAATGAGAAACGGTTTTTACATCCACCCCGTAATAAGCAATTCAATTCTTCAAGTTTTCCTCTTTTACGTTCGTAACCCATCCAAATCTGTTCTTTAGGATTCCATTGTCTCGGTCGATGGAAAAGAAAGAAAGTTTCTTCGCCTGATCTACTGTATTTTTCATTAAGTTCTTCAATTTTCCTACGGGTCAGTTGGATAAGATGTTCATCTTCCGGAGTTGTTTCCGTAATTGAATCTTTGAAATCAGTCAACAGACCAAAATGCAGATAGTCATCCCGGTTTGCAAGATACCGTACCTCAAGTGCCTCAGTTAGTTCTTTAATATTTTGATCATTCATTAATATTGTCGGAATTATTACAAGTGTGCGTAATTCCGGTGGTATTCCTTCTGAAAAATCCATTCTTGGTAAGGGTTCGGGTCTTGCCAGCAATGTTGATATCCAGTTTACCAGAGTTATTGTAAATTGGCTTGTGCACAGTAGAACAATTATTCCGATAACTCCAAATAACCATCCAGTCAATCCTATATTGATTGCTTTGAATAGTAATATAGCTGTTAAGATTACGCTAATAATTATTATCGAACTGATATAAATCGATAATGGAAACCGGCTGCTCACTTTTCGCAATAATGCTGAGAAGGAATACTTTACATTTGTGATGTTCTCAAGTTGTTTCAGTCCTTTGTCTATTAGATAAAAACCTACATGTGCAGTTCTGTCTCCAATTCCCTTGATAACAGCACTATCTTGTGTAAGCTGGATTGCTTTTTGTGCAATGTCTTTTTCAGACTGAGGACTTCTCTTAGCAATTTTTTCTATGATATGGCGATAACTGTCACGTGTGATGAAATCCATTTTACCATAAACTCCACCCGGATCTTTTCGCAGAATTTGTTCAACAATGCTCATCTTTTCAACAAACTGTTTCCAGTTTGTTGACTCAAGGAATCTAAGACTACCTATACTGTTGCTGATTGAAACCTGGTCGCCTGCTTGTTCCTGATTTCCCCGCTGGACTATTTTTTCTATCGTTTGACCTGATTCAGACAACCTTTGCTCGATCCATGTTAATGGCGATATTAAAACATGGCTTAATCCCTGTAATCTCCGGGAAAATTCCGATACAAATGCACTTGTCATAGGTGGGTCGGTACGTGCCATATCCGCGATTACTAATATCAGACTCTTTGGATCTTTTTCTGCTGTTTCTATCATCTTGTCAGCCCATGAACTTGCCAGATCACGGTCAAGTCTCCCTGCAGCTACCCGGACAGCTACTCGCCTGAGATTCTCAATCAGTGCAAGTCGAAGCATAGTTGGGATTGCCCATAACTCGCCAATTTTTAAGGTTGTTATAGTCTGATAAGCAGTAACAAAACGGTTTAGGTTTTCCGGGTCAACACGACCATCTCCATGTGAAATAGCTTCTTCTGCGATATCATAAACCCGTGGGAGACTTTTTGATGGACCGTCTAACAGGTGCGGTAACTCTTTGATATAACCTTTCGGCAAATGTCTCTTGCTTGTCCGGATCTGCTCTTCGATTAAATAAAAATTATCAAGCAGCCATTCGCCGGCTGGTGTCACTTGATTTCCTGATTTAACTGTTTCAGTTAACAAATTGTGGACTTCAATCAAAAAGATTTCATTCTCAGCCAGCCTTACAAGGAGTTGTTGGTCAGGTGAAGCAAGAGAACTTAATACGTGTCTGTTGGCGAGAGTCTTGCCATGCTGCTCCATCTGATCGGCGCTCAATAACTCCGAACGTAACGGCGATTCACCAGAAGCGAATTGTTTTGCAAGAAAACTCTCACTAAGCTGTACTTTAAGTCGTAACAAGGATTGATTAATTTTCGGATTGATAATCTTCATCTTTTTCCATAAGAGATAATAGAGGAAATTCTTTTGAGTCTTTTATCCATCGTATTTTATAAGGCAAATTTTAAAACTTGGGATAATACTACGAAAGTTATTTTGATATGTAAATCCTCCAAAGGGATGAAAAAAGGATTATATCATGAATATCATGCAAAATATTGGGGTGCAAGTACTCTTTCGCGGTGTCACTTATCCTTTTTGCTCAATTTTAAGGCTGTAATTAATCTTAATAAATGCTATTGGATATTTTTCTGAAGTGAAATCCGTATATAGTAAACAATATCGCTAAAGAAAACAATTGTGGCTTGCGAAATAACGACCAGAAAAATAATTTCCAGTAATATATTCTTTCCTCTCCTATTACCCCTAATTTTAACATAGATTTAAATAATGCAAGGATGTAATTAGGGTTAATATGAAATGTCTTCTTCTTTTTTGGTTCAAATTCTTTCATAAAGCACATAACGCGTTCATAATAATATTTGGGAGAATATATCGTATTCAGAATTTTCTTATAACCATTAAGAAGTACTTCTGAATCCATATAGGGGATAAAGTTAATGGAAAAATCTGTGTTGTTTCCGTTGAAATCTTTTAGTAATCTCCCTTCTGAAAGGAGCCTTTTTTGGAGTTTTGTTCCTTGAGGCGCATTCAGTAATCCTACCATTGCTGTTACTATCCCGCTTTCCTGGATAAAGTTCGTGAGTTTATCAAAAATTGCAGGGGGATCATTGTCAAACCCGACAATGAATCCACCCTGAACTTCCAGACCTGACTCCTGAATCTTCTTCACGCTTGAAATCAGATCTCGGTTTCTGTTTTGAGATTTATTACACTCAATTAAGCTCTCTTCATTTGGAGTTTCGATGCCAATAAATACTGCTTCAAAGCCCGCCTTAACCATTAAATACATAAGTTTATCATCATCTGCAAGATTAATTGATGCCTCTGTATTAAAGTAAAAAGGATTTTTTCTTTTCTCATTCCACTCGGCAATTACGGGCAATATTTCTTTCTTTAACTTTGACTTATTGCCGATAAAATTATCATCAACAAAAAACACCGGTCCACGCCAGCCTGTGAAATACAGTTCATCTAATTCAGCTATTACCTGTTCTTTCGTTTTAGTGCGTGGTTTCCTGCCATAAAGAACAGTTATATCACAAAAATCACAATCAAATGGGCAGCCTCGTGAATATTGTATATTCATCGAAGTATAATTATTTATCGATATTAGTTCCCAAAGTGGCAAAGGTGTGGTAGTAATATCCGCCCATTCTTCCGAAGTATATATATGTTTTGTTCTTCCTTTGTTTAGATTATTCAAAAATTCAGGTAGAGTAATTTCGGCTTCATTTAGAATCAGATGGTCAATGGTTGGATATTTTTCGGGACTGCTTGTAAATAAAGGTCCGCCTGCCGCAATTCTTGTGTTTAATCCTTTACATCTCTGAACCACTTCTTCTGTGGATTCGCTTTGTATGGACATTGCACTTATAAAAACCAAATCTGCCCAGAGTATATCATCGTCAGTCAGCTGACTCGCATTCATATCTATTAACTTTAAATCCCAAGCTTTTGGCAGCATTGAGGCAACTGTTAATAGTCCCAGCGGTGGAAAACTAGCCTTTTTTGATACGAATTTCAAAGCATGTTTAAAACTCCAGAATGTGTCTGGATACATCGGATAAACTAAAAGAATATTCATTTATTATCTCTTTAGATTTTCTAAATATATTTTATACAGCAATTCGCTTTGCCGTAGTTTTTAAATAGGCATTTTGATCATGAAATATTGCGCCTTGAGGAAGCATATCCCACAATGGTCCCATATCATTTTTGATCATGTCTATATAGAATAAAGGGAGATCTGAAGTTTCTTGTTCAAAGTAACGGCGGAATTCAATAGTGGAATTCAAATGATTCAATATTTTTTTGTTATATGCAATTCTGCCGAATCCTTCTTCTGAAATAGCCCTTACTACATTCATCCAGCGGGGGACAAAGGCATTGGTGGCTATTAAACGCCTTGTGATTGCTCCCCAGGAAAAAGTATGTTCGCCAAGACTGATAACATGAGAATAGAATTCCGGCCATGAATAATTTTTCGGTTTAATATTCATTGCATGATTATTATCAAGGAAATGAAATGGAACGGGAATTACCCTGTCTAATTGTTGATATTCTAAATTAAGGGGTGCCGCCTGTCCAAATGAAGTCAGTAATGAATAGCCTGGGAATGCTCCAGGAGTAAGATTAACAAATTCCTTAGTAAGTTCAAATGGTTCTTCACCCTGGTCCGAATCAAGTCCTAGAACAAAATTGGTTTGAACATATGGGACATACCTTAATATCATGTTAACCTGCTCTGCAACATGTTTAACCTTCTCCATTCCGGTAAGGTTTCCAGTCTTTGATTTATTTCCAAGATCAAACCACGATTCTATCCCAGGAAGCATTGCTCCGAAACCATTACGCTTAAGCCGTTTCATATGAGGTTCTGATAATAACGATAAACTGCTTTCTGCTATAAAATCAATCCGATTTTCAGGAACAGCTTCTTCAATTGCATCCATGTATTCGTCAAACCTTACTCCAAAATTCGGGTCATGCCATCCTACAAGCGGACGTTTGAACTTGGTAAGAAGAAATGATAAATCTTCTTTCAAAACTTCAAAGTCCAATGGTTGATAAGCTACCGTCGAATCAATGCAGAAGCTGCAAGTATAAGGGCATCCCAAACTGCCAAGCATGGGGACCATTTTAATTAATGGAGCCTTCTTAAGCGTAGGCTCTATAAATTTCCAGCGTTGTCTTACTCCCGGAAGTTGTAATGGCTGTCTTTGAGCTGTGAGATGATAACCGGTTGGGCGGTGAGGGGAACAGTCCTCTAAAATTTCATGGATTATATTTTTATCAGTAAATCCGACAACATAATCGAAATATTTTAATGCATCCTCCGGGTAGCATCGTGCATGTGGTCCTCCCAATACTGTTATTGCGCCGCGTAACCTTAAAAGATTGCTTAGCGCATACGCGGTAAGTGCTGCTTCGGTAAATGCACAAATAAAGATCAGATCCGCTTTATTTGGTAGTTCCTGAATAAGATTTTCTCTTCCTGTGTAACAAATATATGTAACTTCATGCCCCTCTTCTTCGCACCATACCCCTACTACCTGCGGCATAATACTTGCAAAGTTTGCATTCATTATTCGAGCAAATAATTTATTGTTAGGTTTTTTAGATACTAGATCTATTATCCCAACTTGATGTTTGCCATTCATATAATCGCCTATATTTACCTTAAACTTCTTGTTAGCATCATGTCTTTGATGGAATTGCATTTGAAACAATCCTGATCATTTCCATTTTATGATCAAAGAACCTATATAAATTACTTTATATTATATATGCCTCTAAAGGATGAAAAAAGGATTAATTCTTAAGAGTTAGAAATCTTAATCTTATCTATTCCCCTAACTCGCTTTCCCGTTTAACCAGTATTAATATGTAGCATTCCTGGCAAATCAAAACAGATCATTAATATTTTCAATTATAACTAATGTTATTCTTTATTTTATTCTCTGCACCATCTAATTACCTCATTTTCTGCAGCCAAAGTTTGGCTAATGGTTGACCAACGATATACTTTTGGTTATAGTTTTCAAAGTTTGATCAGTATAAGAGTAGTTAGCTATTTCTAGTCTGGTATGCAATGCTAGTTTTTCCATAATATTATGAATATGGCTTTTAATAGTATAGGTCGAAACATGAATTTTTTGACCAATCTCTCTGTTGCTCATTCCATCACCAAGAAGCTGGATAACTTCCCGCTCCCGCTTTGTCATCATAACCGCTTCTTTTAACCTTGGTTTGCCTTCCTTAACCGCATGGTCAACAATCTGTGAAAAAAGAGAATCGACTAAGAGAGGCGGAAGAACTGTCGACCCTTCAGATACTGTTCGTATCGTGATTAGAAAATCTTTAAGTGAAGCGTCCTTTAGGATGAAGCCATTTGCGCCTGCCTTTACATACTGCAGAATATCAGCCTGTACTGGTGCAAGGTCCATAACAATAATCTTTGCTTGAGGAAATTCTTTTTTGACCATTTCAACTACGTGTAAGCTGTTTTGACTTCGTAATCCCAAATCTAAAAGGACTACATTTGGTTTTAGCTGCTGGATTTTTGAAAGTGAGTTCTTCCCATCTCCTGATGAAGCAATAATTACAATATCTTTATGACCCTTTAAAATTGAAAAAATGCCATCACGAAGAAGTCGGTTATCCTCAATAAGTAACAATCTGATTTTTTTCATGTTTCATTTCAATTTAAAGGAGTGGGTCTAAATTATGCTCCTATACGTTATATTAAAATACTCTTTATCTATATCTGGCATAAAATTAATTTAAAATTAGATGTAAATTCAATCGCTCAAAGGGATGAAAAAGGAACTAATTCTTTTGGGCGAATATGTAATATCAATTAATTTCACAACTCGATTAAATTACAGAAGCGGCCTAAGCCGCTTCTGTAAAGATTAATTATTATCTTAATTTTAAGATTTATTGATTATTTTTTGAGAGTACCTTTATTTCAACTCTTCTGTTCATAGATCTTCCCTCAGGAGTATCGTTTGTAGCGATTGGATTTGCTTTACCATATCCTACTACGTTCAAATTATGTATTTTAACTCCTTTGCTGACAAGGTAGTCTACAACCGCCTGAGCTCTGCGTTGTGAAAGTCTTATATTATAATTAACGGAACCGATTCCATCCGTATATCCGCCAATTTCCCATTTGTAATCATGATGTTTAACCATAGTACTGACAAGACTATCAAGAACTGGATAAGCATTAGGCAGTAGTACTGACTTGTTAAATTCAAAATTAGCGTCGCCATTAAGTACTACAGATTCTATTTCAGTGGGCTGTATTATAACCACAGTTTCTTTCTTAATTGGGCATCCATCAGCATCTACCTGAACACCTAATGGGGTATTAGGGCATTTATCAAGATAGTCCGGAACACCATCGCCATCTGAATCAAGTGGGCAGCCATTAACATCTACCTTTACACCGGTTGGAGTGTTGGGGCATTTATCAAGATAATCCGGAACACCGTCGCCATCTGAATCAAGCGGGCATCCATCCGCATCTACTTTAACTCCGCTTGGTGTGTTGGCACATTTATCAAGATAGTCTGGAACACCGTCACCGTCTGAATCAAGCGGGCAGCCAAACTCATCTACCTTAACACCTAATGGAGTATTCGGACACATGTCTCTGGAATCCGGAACACCGTCACCATCCGAATCTTTTAGCCTGCCGAAATAATACGAAATACCAGCATTAGCAGTATAAAACATATCATTACTGTTGCCGGCTTTTACATTATCTAAATAATCTTTTTTGCCTACAACTATTCCGCCGGTTAAATTAATACTCATGTTTTTCGAAAGCATAAACCGGGCACCGATATCACCATTAAAGGCTAACATATATCTTGAATAAGTACCGGTAGAGTTGAAAGGTAGAATGTTTCCGTTGCCATCTTTCGCGGTGAACCAGATATTGGAAATACCAAATTCTACCCTGGGGTAAATGATGTCATGAATTGAGATGGTATAAAAAATACCTCCTCCCAAAAGATCAAGTTTTGTTTCGAAACGATCTGTCTGGTTTAGCGAAACCGATGGAGGAATTCTCCCGGCAATAAATCCTGTCTGGCCAAAAATAAATAATCCGATATTACCCTTTGCAGAAGAAGGAAGATAATATTCGAGAGAGGCTCTACCGTTATAATCTATTTTGGATTTAGTATAATCGGTCATTCCGAATGTAGCTCCGCCTTCAACTGTAACTCCAAATACGTTTGACATGGCGTTTAGCATTGAGGGATTGACTGATTCCTGTGCAATATTAAAATGGGCAAAGCCCATAAGAATCAGCAAAAATAATGTATATAGTTTCATTTTATGTCCCATATTTGTTAATAAATTAAGTTCAATTATTTTATTCTAATCAAAGAAATATCTTATTCCAAGCCCGGCATCAATGCCTAAACCTGCTGATGGAGTAAGTTGAAATACCGGCACTAATTCTGCAAAAATGTCTATCGGAGTTGAATGCGGAAACCAGGCTATACCAAATACGCCCCTTATGCCGAATGAGCCGTCATATCCACCACCGCTATTGAATCTGGCCCCGATTCCGTAATAGAGAGGAAATCTTTCTGATGATCTTATCGCGTTGAATGAGTGCCAAAGGTAATCCATATGAAAATGGACGCGGCTGCTTCCATAGTAGTTATCGTGATTTGTTATACGATCTCCGCCAAATGCAAAGCCAAGACCGAAATCAAAGGCATTATTATTTGAAGTCCAGTATTTTGCGCTTAACCCCGTTGGTTCTCCTAAAATAAGTCCCAAACCAAATCCGTGGTCCTGTGCAGAGACTGGTTTTGGCGCTATGATCAGTAAAAATAGAAATAACCAGATTTTAGAACAGTTTTTCTTTTTATTCATGAGAAATTAGCCTTATTTGATAAATTAGTGTTCGTTAATTACCTATTAACAAATTACTTTGAAGTTATAAAGGAGTAAATCGGGCAAAGGGATGAAAAAGGAACTACATCTTTGGGGGGAATTAACTATCTTAAAAACCCCAGAGGAGCCAACTGTCTTTGGCTTTCTTCATAAGTATTTTAAATCCGGCTGAACCTTCTTTTAAATTAACAAAAGTCGAATCAAAATTATTAGCAAAGCTGATTTTTGTATCATCCATTAGATTCCTTAATCCTGATAAGCCCAGTTTTAGATTAACTATGGAAGAATCAAAATTTTGTGCTAGAGAATGATCCATTAATAATCTACCAATTGTTCCTTTTCCAGATTGTATATTACCAGTAATTGAAGACAAATTAGTTGTGATATTGGATGTGTTATCAATAGTCTTCTTTAAAGATAACATTATGTCATCCATATTAATAGGCTGAACTGTTCCAACTATATCGTTGTTTTCTATTTCCATTTTCCCACCTGTTCCGGGATTAATTATTAAAATTTTATTTCCCATAAGGCCTTCCGAACCGATACTTGCAAGCGCATCCTTCTTTATAAATTTTCTGGTACTTTCATCTATTAGTATTTCAACCCTAACGGAAGTATCACTAACGATACTAATATTATTAACAGTTCCCACATTTATTCCTGAAAACCGGACATTACTTCCTATTTGAAGTCCCGCAACATCTCTGAATATGCCGTTTATTCTAAATGTGCTTCTAAATAATTGCTGTCTCTCTCCAACAAAATATATTCCTAATATGAATACCGTTATTCCAAGTGAAATAAATATTCCAAGCCTGATTTTCTTACTTGTATCCTTTTTCATTTGATCTGCTCTCTTTAACTTTTCTTATGTTCTATTCAAAAAATGCTTGTATCCATGCATCTGTCGAATTCTTTAGATCGGAATATGAACCTTCTGCAGCGCAAATCCCATCTTTCAGTACTATAATTCGATCAGCAGTGAGTTTAGCACAATTAATATCGTGCGTGATTATAATGGAAGAAGTATTGTATTTCTTTTGTACTTCCAGGATAAGGCTGCTTATTTCTTTTGAAGTAATTGGATCCAGCCCGGTTGTAGGTTCATCATAAAGCATTATCTCCGGTTTTAGAATTAAAGTTCGGGCTAAACCTAATCTTTTACGCATTCCACCGGAAAGTTCTGAAGGCGACAGATCAATAGTTTCAGCTAATCCAACATCCTCCAAAGCTTCTTTTATTAACATGTCCATTTTTTCTTTCGGAATGGTAATCAATTGTCTTCTAAGCGGGAATTCAAGATTTTCTCTTACTGTCATGGAATCATACAGGGCGCCACTTTGAAAAAGGAAACCAATTTTTCTGCGTATTACCATTAATTCTTTATCGTTGAGTTCAGAAATATTCTTCCCAAGAATAACGAGCTTACCATCATCAAGAATATCCAATCCCACAATACATTTTATTAGTACTGATTTGCCGGTTCCTGATTTACCAAGTATTACAAGATTCTCACCTTTATTAATCACTAGGTTTATATCACATAGTACCTGGTTTTCCCCAAACGATTTTTTTACATGTATCATCTCAACAACAATCATATTATTTCGTTTATTATTATTACCTTTTAAAGGTGTTGCTTCGGTTGTCATGTTTGTTATTAGTTTTGAAAGAAACTCGTTATTTGTACTGCTATCATATCTATTATAAAAACCATAAGAGATCCAAAAACTACGGAGGAATTAGCTGCTTTTCCTACTCCTTCAGTTCCCTTATATGAATTATATCCTTTATAACTTCCAATAATTCCAATTGCAAATCCGAAGAAAAAAGTTTTAATGAAAGCCGGGAAAATGTCTATAAACTCAAGACTTTGAAATATCTGCGAAAAAAATAAATAAGAACTTACGCTTCCTTTTAAGTTTACACCGACAAATGCGCCTAATAAACCAATAATATCTGCGAATACAACCAATAGTGGAAGCATTAAAGTTGCAGAAAGTACCCTTGTCACAACAAGGTATTTAAATGGATTGGTACATGATACCTTCATTGCATCAATTTGCTCTGTTACGTTCATCGAGGCCAGCTCTGCCCCGATTCCCGACCCTACTTTTCCAGCGAATATTAGTGCAGTTATAACAGGAATAATTTCACGTATAATTGAAACTGCTACCATTGCCGGCAACCACGATTCAGCTCCAAATTTCGCCAATGTAGGCCTTGACTGGATGGTTAGTACAAGTCCGATAATAAAACCGGTAATACCTACTAATGGGAGAGACCTGTAACCGATTTGAAACGATTGTTTCAGCATTTCATTGAATTCAAACGGAGGTTTTACTATTTCTTTGAAAAAACGCAATGCAAAAATTGTGAGAGAAGAAACTTCTTCAAAGAATCTTTCAATTACTGAACCTGAAATCTTCACTGAAGTTATTTCGGGAAAAACCTCCTCTTCCAGGTTACCATTTGAAGATTGCTTTTTAATTATCTTTTTCATTTCTGATAGATGAATTACATCGTTTTTATTTTCTTTTTTTTGTTTAATTATAATATGTAGAACAGAATTAAAGCAGTATAAGGCGAAAGGATGAAAAAAGAACTACATCTTTAGGTCAACTGGTTTTCTATCTGAATTGAAAATAAATTAATGCAATGCTGGCTGCGCTCATAAGTATTAAGGTAATTGTTCCGAGTATATTCGACATTTTCTTGTTTGTAAATTCACCCATTACTTTTTTGTTATTGCAAATATGCATAATAATGGCAATCATAACCGGAGCAGTTAATCCATACAATATAGCTGTATAAATTAGTGCCTGTATTGGGCTTATATGAAGAAAATCAAGGGACAAGCCAACAATCAACGATATGACAAGTGTAATGTAAAACCCTTTTGCTTCATGAAATTTTTTATCCAATCCCTCCTTCCAGTTAAAAGTCTCAGCTAGGATGTAAGAAAGTGAACCGGCTAAAACAGGTATGGCTAAAAACCCAGTACCTATTATGCCGATAGCAAAGAGTAAATATGTAAGTTTGCCTGTTAATGGTTCTAACGCTTTAGCGGCTTGCCCCACTGTATCAATTTGTCTTATTCCCGCTTTAAATAATACAGCGCCAGTAGTAAGAATTATAAAAAACATAACAAGATTTGAAAATAACATGCCTAAATCAACATCCATTTTCATGTTGTTCAAAATTCGTTTGTTTATTATAATCTTTTTATGATTGTGTGAAATGTCTTCCGCTTCCATAGTAGCTTGCCAAAAAAATAAGTATGGAGAAATTGTGGTGCCGAGGATAGCAACTAATATCCCCAAAAATGCTTTATTAAAATGAATAGTTGGAATAAAAGTACTTCTCATAACTTTTATCCAATCTGCATGTACAAGGAATGGAACTACTATATACAATAATAACGACAGGCAAAGCCATTTTAATATACCAGCAAGCTTTGTGTATGGAAATTTTATAATGGAAAAAATAAGCAGAGCCGTAATAATTATGCTGAATGCAAAAGTTGGAACTTGGGGTATAAGTAAATTAGCAACGGCCCCCATTCCCTGAATGTCAGCACCGATGTTGAGTGTTATAGCCGGAAAACTGACTACTGCCATCAGATATAAAATACTTTTTGGGTATTTCTTTTTAAGCGTTCCCGTCAATCCCTCTTGAGTAACCATACCGATTCGCGCGCACATTTCCTGAACAGCAGCCATTAAAGGGAACGTGATAATTGCAGTCCAAAGAGTTGCAAAACCAAATCCCGCACCTGCCTGCGAATATGTTGCAATACCAGAAGGATCATCATCACTTGCCCCTGTAATAAGCCCCGGACCTAGTATCCGCCAGTATTTTTTAACTTTTGCAGATATTACTGTAGATATATTCATTGTAGTGAAAACATTCAGAAAAATTTGATGAAGATAGAATAGTATTAAATTTTAAACAATATGAAAGGTTCTATCCTCATTAGTTAATAAAGCGATCTAATCAATTTTAACCATAACAAGAAAAGATTAATCATATTACACTTATAATGGCAATAATCCCGGAAATAATTATCAGTGAGCCGGCAATTCTGTTTATCCACTTTAAACCAACCAGGTCCAGTTTCTTTTTAAAAAGAGTTACGCCGGAACTTAATAATAGGAACCATAAACATGAACCAATAAAAACTCCAGCTACAAGTGATGATGCAGAAAAATAACTGAGCCCATTTCCTAAACCAAGCGCGGCGAACACGGCAATAAAAGCAAAGATAGTTAATGGGTTTGTAAGAGTTAAAAAAACAGTAGTTAGGTATGATCTTAAAATGCCACTAGTGTTTGTAGGAATATTAGGACTATTAGGTTTAGTGCGAAATGTTCTTATACCTAAGAATAAAAGAAGTGCACCTCCAACGAGTCGAATCCAAATTCGTTGACTGACAAGTGTATTTGAAATCATCGTAAGTCCAAAAGCAGCAACACAACCGTATAATAAATCTGCTGTTGCAGCTCCGAGCCCAATAATTAGTCCATGTAATCGTCCTTCTGTAAGTGTCTTCCTAATGCATATAATTCCTATCGGTCCAATCGGCACAGCCATTGCGAAACCGATAAAAATACCTTTAAGAAAATCAGTAAATGCCATATTATAATCTTTCTGTCAAGGTATAAGTGTAAATAGCAATTTTCCTGACATTCAGGATAATCTTTACTTTCATAAAAATTCACTATTAATCAAATGGTTAATAAAATAGGGGCATATAAAAAAACGAATATCTTGAGAAGCCTGAATTGATCAATATTTCCCATAATAATTCGAGAGTTCTGTTTCAGAGTCCCTGGATAAAGATTGAGTAGAATCAAATTCAGGAGAATTCTTTATAGACTCCATTGAAAGATCAACATAAATTTTTGATTCATCCCATTCAATCCGTTTTATTAAACGGGGTAACATTAAAATTTTTCTCCCGGGTAACCAGTTGTGTGTAGCTACAATCAGGAAGCATAAGATCCATTTTTCGTCATCAACTATAAAATCTTCCACGTGTCCTATTTCGCCATCATTAGCATGAATATGATAACCCTTAACCTTACTTGTGCTTCGTAAGTGCGGGTCTTCATGCTGCAACTGGCCTAATTTGCTATCTTCCTTTAATATTTTACTTGAGATATCCGGTTCCAACGGAACCATACCAAGGGGGGTAGCATAAAACCCCTCTCCCCAATAAACCGGCAAAGCATAATGTTCAAACAACTCTTCCTCGTGTTGCCGTGATACGGTTTTTTCGGTGTCAATATCAGGACTATTACGTACTTGTTCCATAGTAAGGTTAACTTTGAAAGTTTTAGCATTCCAATCAGTTATTCCTAATGCTAAATGGGGAATAAGTACCATCCGTTCCGATAACCAATTCCCTGTTTTTACAACTAAGTAACGGATCGTCCAGGTATGATCATCAAAGTAGAATTCACTTACTTTCCCTAACTCACCATCCTTTGCACAAATAGTAAAATCCACTAAATCATTTACGCTGCGCTTCATTTTGACTCCTTTTAAAATTCTTTATTTACAAAATTATTTAGATTTAATAATTGCATATTTAGATAATTCAGGCACTACAAGATCAACCACATCATTTTTAACTGCTGCCAAAGAATTTCCTTCATGAGTATTACTTGTCGCCTCCCAAATTATTCTTTCTTTATCCCTAATAACCCAAACCTCTATTGCGCGACGGTAAACAGTTACAGAATCTATATATCCAGGGTGCTCGATATTCCTAAAATAGGTAGAATAAACATTTTGAAAGGGATTGTATCTTATTTTCGATTCAGAAGTAACATAACCATCAACAAAATGAGTATCGGTTTCCTTTTGAAGAATGCGCGTCACCAGGATTCCATCAAACCCTCTACCTTGAATAATCTCCAGAATCTGATTTGTATCCGGCAAAGCATCAGGAAACAGTTTATAAGATGATGTTGCCTTTACACCCAGCCTGGTAAGCTCTCCTACAAAAGCATCTTCCCAAATCCGCCGCTGAATGGGATTATTCCTTATGACAATAACAAATATTTTCTCCAATGGAGATTCGTGAAATGAAGAATCATTCCATTCATCAACCAATATTGATGTTGAGCAGCTTTCCATCAGAATCATTAAACAGCAAAACACTGAAACCGGAATAAATTTATTTAACAATTTCATAATTAAACTCCTTTATTATACCATTATCAAATTCGATGATGGAGGCGAATATTTCGATTTCACAATAATTCCTTTCAGATTATTTAATTGCAAAAAAAATCAGTGCGCCATGTTATTGCTAAACCGGTTGCTTCAGGATTAGAATATAAGCCCAATGACATTTTGCCGTCATCTATACGATGAAACTCCGGGACTAATATGCCGCATAATGCTCCTACTCCAAATCCAACCATTATATCGGTTGGAAAATGCGCCAATGCTCTCAATCTGAAGTATGACATAAAAAGCGGCGGTACAGTTGCGGCAGCATATACCAGATATTTATTCAATCCCAGTTCAGGATGGTAATCACAAAATATTTTTGCGGTAAAGAAACAAGCTTCAGATGCAGCTGCAACATGACCGCTATAAAGTGAATTCCGGTTATTGGGTTCTGTCCTTTTTCCAATATCAACTGCATCGTAATAGACAACAGGACGTAATCTATTTTGAAAAGTTGCTCCGAATGGGCTGTAAAGGTAAAAATTGTTTGTTATTGCCTGGGTTTGCAAATACATCAGCAAGATGTCCAGCCAATCTTTCCTGATAGCAGGGTCAAGTAGCGTTACAAACGGAAGAAAAACCAAAACAGTCTGCAGCTGACTTGAAAGTTTTTCAAATTCGGCTCTTTTCGAAGGATTAAAATTTAAAGCCCAACTATCAATTGGACTGATATCATGCCTGTCCAAATTACTAATTTCTCCTTGTGATATCTGAGATTTGTTTGATATCCAGGCAACTCCTATCGATTCTAAAGTTAGACCTCCAACAATAATACTCCCTGTCACCCAGTAATTCACATGGTAAGGGTGAAATAAAGTATCTTTATCATAAAATTGTGCATAGGTCTGTTTTACTGAAAATATGCTCAAAAGAGAAAGGATAATGAATTTAAAGCGATAGTTTTTCATAGTTGTATTAATTCAGTGGAATACTAATAGATAATGGTAATGTCGGTGACATTCCTATTGTAGTTTGGTTATTCTCATGGCGATCCACTACCCAGGTCGCAATAAAGTATCCGAATGCCGCACCAAGCAAATCATCAGACGTCCAGTGTTGATCCTGATAAACACGTGAAACTAATGTCAGTGCTGCCGGCAGGTAAGCTAAAACTTTTAACCAAACTGGTTTAGCATTTCTTGAAAGAACAGTAGATATTACAAATGCAACAGTACTGTGGCCGCTTGGGTTTGAATGATAATCCTGATTAAAAAGAGATGAGAATGGATGAAATGTGTTAGGTCCTTCATTGAGATAAGGTCTCGCCCGGCCAATTGCCAACTTTAAAACATAATTAATTACTCCGGCATAAATCGAAGCCTGCCCTATTTCGTATGCAATTTTTCTGGTTCCAATGTCCTCTGCTATCAATGAATATATAGCATAACCTCCAAAGAAAACAACAGGCGAATAAATCTCACCCCACATTCTTCCGAATTCAATCGGAGCACTCTTGGAATATTGCTGATGATCCAAAACAAAATTTCGAATTGGCTTGTCAGCTGTTTCCATAATTAAAACTGTTCCGGCGCTTATCAAACCTATCTTGAGCCAATCACCTCCATCCCATTTACCCGGCAGCTTTAAAAAATCCATAGTCTCATGTCCGAATTGAGAAAAATCATATTTTAACGGCTGTACTGAATCCGATACTACAGGATTTTGTGCGAAAAGGGGAAATAGATATAAAATTGTTAAGACAAGTGTTAAATGTATTTTCTTCATGATTGTATCCATTGCATATTTTACCTGTTGTGTAAGAAATCTGCCAAATAAATTGTTAGAAAGACTTTCTGCTCTGTATGTACCTGGTGACTAGCTGCAAAATCACGTAAATATCTGTCATCATAATAAATTCTATGTTCAAACCCGATTCCGACATTATTAAATAGATGAAATTCAATTCTTGGTTTGATAATACCGACATAGTTCTCTCCTGTATAACCCACATAAGTATGGATCCAATAATAATAACTCAACAAGGTTAAACTGAAAATCCCACCTACATTAAGTGTGAGATCACACTTAAATTGAGCTCCTCCGCCAAAATTATAATCTCTTATTTGAGTAGTATCCGGCCCTTTCTCTGTAGAGTTACCTGCAAATGGTATTAAAGCCAAATTAAGATTGGTATAAAGATTAGTCCCTTTCACTATGTTAAACTTCGTAATTGCCCCACCTCCGAATGACATGGTGCCTAATTCAAAAACCTTGTTATCCCAATAATCAAAGTGTTGGAATATTCCAGCGAGTACTTCAGCATTTCCGACTTTTGTATTGGTGCCGGTTAGAATACCATATCCAATTATGTTATCTACCACCTTTCTGCCTTGTCCGAAATTCAAATCTGTCCGAAGTTGAAAGTAGTCGTATGGTTTTCTGCTTCTTTTTTCAAAAGGGTTTCCATAATCAAAATCGGCGTTAAGGAGAAATCCCGTCGTCCCTGATCCGAAAGATTTTTCATTATTAACAACAAGGGCACCGGCAGAAAGTACAATATCAAGCGGTTCTTTTTGATATACTTCTTCTGTATTATGATTGAACAATTTGCCGGACAAAAATCTGCTTAATGTTCTCCCGGGACTAAGAAGGAAAGCAAGGAATTCTCTGCCAACTCTTTCTGTTCCGGTAGTTCTCTCATCAATTACATTTGAACCCAATCGGTAAAGTACTTCACCACCAAACATTCCGCCGAGAGTAGTTATTATCAAATCTTCTCTCTCAGGTTTCCCCTCGGGTCCGCCATTTTCTCCAAAGAGCTTCCACATATATGCGCCTCCGAAAACAAAGATAGACGATTCCCAATAATCATATCCACTCGAGCGGGCTATATTAAAATAACTTGCTCCGGTATAAGGGTGCAGAAAAAAGTTATTGCCAAATCTATCCTCATCCCATTTCCATCCATCATTCCATGGAAATCCGGAGTGAAGAAATGTCCGGTTCCACGAATTGAAGCCTACTACTGAAAAATCATAGTGAAGGACATAATGATCAACTAAATTTAATAGCGTATTTTGTAATGCGACCTTAAATATCGGTTGCCAAAGGGGAGCTTTTGCGTTATAGATTGGATCATCATTAAGTAATCCGCGATATTGATTATAAAGGTGTGCTGTCGAGTCCTTTACTAAAATTTTCTTTGAGTTTGTATCCGGCGCAACAACATTCGACTTAATATTGGTATCGTAAATATTATTCTTAAGCTTGTTTGTATCCAGAATTGTTTTCTTCAGCTTGGATAATGAATCTTGGTTGGTAGGATTAGAAGATGAATCAGAATAACGATAATCCGCACTCTTTGATATTATCTGGCTTAACAAAGCATTTCGGTTTGGTGATATTTTATTATCAAACGTATTTTTAAACTGTGCCTGAGGTAAAGTTGAGAACAACACCGATAATACTAACACGTAAATAGTTTTCATTTGCCTATCCTTCCAATTAAAGACATTTTTTTTCTAATTAATCTTTTTTAGCGAATAAATCCTTGATTGATTTTCCGACTACATCCATATCTTTATTAAAACCATTTTTGAATTCTACCCATTTGTCTTTGCTTTCGAACTTAAACTCATTTATTTTTTTCTTCAGACCGGTATTTTTTTGTTCTAATACTACCACATCTTTATCATATTTAGCTTTGAATTCTTTCCCTTCTGTTTTAATTTTTACTTTAAATTCAGCAATTCGTTTTTCATTAGCATTTATTTTTAATTCAGCATCGTTTTTGAATTCCTGCCATTCATGCTCAAAACCTGTCTTTACTTTTTTCAAACCCTGATGTGCTTGTTTTCCGTTATCCTGCTGAACTTTTACTTTCGCATCCTGATTCATATAGAATCCAGTTAATAATGACATTGTTATAAATGCTATAACTGTTATGATGAAATATTTGATTTTCATAATTCTCCTGGAGAGTTGTTTAGAAATTTTTATTTACTTTGTATGATATGAAGGAAATAATATCGGTTCAATCGGTCAAAAGGATGAAAAAGGGACTACATCCTTTGAGGGAGAAGTTAATGGTAATATTAGTTTGACTTTTTTATTCTACTTTAATTTCTTTTGCTTCTTACTATTTGCCGCAACTGTTTTCATATAAATATCACCTTTTCTGCTTTTAGCCATCTTCGCCTTGTCCTGTATAAATCGTTCATTTCGCGCTTTTTCTATACGTATTAATTTGAGGGATTCTGATTCTTCAGCTTCAAATTCAGACTGCAGTAACACCTTCTGAGCTTCCATAGCTTCACGCTTACGCTCTAATCCAAATTGTTTCCGCCCGATTTCCTGCTGACGTAAAAGTTGTTCAGCTTCATCTTTTGTTTCCTGAGATAATCGTGCTGAACCTGTCAATACACCTTCGGGACCGACATAAACATCAAGAAGTTCAATGCCGTTATTTGTCAGTTTAAACTCTCGAATCTGATTAGAGTGAGCCATTCCGCGCGACTTAAGTACATATAACCCTCTGTTTCGTTCACCACCTATTTCAATATCACGCAGCAATAGCCAGGTATCGATTAAAGATGAAATATAAACATCCGAAATTTCCACATTTTCTCCGGCGGAAGTGAGACTTGTAAAAAATGCTGTGCACTCTTTCATCTTTAAGAAATCGACAAGACGCAATAGCATGGTTTTGACTTCAGTTTGATTTTCTCCCATAACAAATGCATTTATAGGGTCAAGGATTACAACTGAAGGTTTAAATTGATTTATCAATTTTATGCTTGTAGTAAGATGTGTCTCCAATCCATAAAGAGTAGGACGCGTGGCATGAAATTGAAGAAGTCCTTTTTTTACCCACGGCTCTAAATTTATTCCTATCGAACACATATTACGTATAAGCTGCCCGGGAGATTCTTCAAAAGTAAAATAGAGGACACGCTCTTTTCTCCTGCAGGCGGACTCAACAAATTGTGCAGCTATACTTGTCTTGCCGGTACCGGCTGTTCCTGAAACGAGAACAGTACTTCCGCGGAAATAACCTTTACCGGAGAGCATGGTATCAAGACGGGGGATACCTGTAGAAATTCTCTCAGCTGATGTAAAATAATTCAAACCCAGGGATGTGACTGGTAAGACAGAAAAACCGTCTTCATCAATCAGGAAAGGATACTCGTTGGTTCCATGAGTTGACCCGCGATATTTTACGATTCGCAGGCGCCGTATTGATGACTGATCATTTACGCGATGATCGAGCAGAATAACACAATCGGAGACATATTCTTCCAGACCCTGTCGGGTTAAAAAACCTTCACCCCGCTCTGCAGTAATTATTGTTGTTATTCCTTTCTTTTTTAGCCAACCCAATAGGCGCTGCAGTTCAGCCCGTAATATGTGGGGATTAGGTAAACCTGAAAAGAGAATTTCAATAGTATCTAGGACAACTCGTTTTGCATTTATGCTTTCAATAGCGTGATGGATCCTGACAAACAATCCTGCTAAATCATATTCACCGCTTTGTTCAATTTCAGAAGGTTCTACGCGGATATTCTCAAGCCAGATTTTTTTTTGTTTTATAAGACTCTCCAGATCGAACCCAAGTGAAGCAACATTTGCAGTAAGTTCTTCTTCAGTTTCTTCGAAAGAGATAAAAACACCCGGTTCCTTATATTGAGTTGCTCCCCGGACAAGGAACTCCATTGCAAAAAGGGTCTTTCCGCAACCTGCACCACCGCATATAAGTGTCGGCCTGCCTTTTGGTAACCCGCCGCCTGTAATTTCATCCAATCCCTGAATACTTGTGGGAGATTTTGGAAGGGTTTTACGTTTAAATTCTAAGTCCTTCTTATTCATAATGTTTGTTTTCGGATCCGTTTTTATTAATAAATGATTATGCTTTTATATTTTGCATAATACTAAATGTTCTTTTTCTATAAGCAACACACAAATCTTATGGAAGTTTGTCAAACAATTCAATAGTCCAAAGGGATGAAAAAAGAATTAAGTCTTTAATAGTATATCTTATTATCTGGTGAAAAATTATTTTATACAATTAATTATTTCCTTTCGTCTCCACTCTTTTTGTCATTATTGTTTCTTCCGTCTGTTTTAGGTGCATTATTTATAACCGGGCGGGGATTCCTTTTTATTAGCACATCTTTTTCAACTTTTGGCTGATACCTGGCAACCTTTTGTTTTTCTTCTGGAGGGACCTGCATATGAATAATATTTCTATTATTGGAAGGTCTTACATTTGTCTGATTTTTATTTATTACCGGAGGGGTATCGTTTCTTACCGGGGGAGTATTAGTCCTGACTGGTGGATTATTATTCTGAACAGGTGGAACACCGGTTCTTACCGGAGGATTATCATTATTTACCGGAGGAGCAATTGTCCTTACCGGTGGATTATCATTTCTAACCGGAGGAGTATTAGTGCTTACAGGCTGAGTTTCATTTCTTATAGGTTCTTTATCAATTTTTACAATTTTTATCGGTTCCTTAAGATGGCTTTGAACAATTTTAACATCCGGCTGACGCCTTTGAATTTGGTTCTGATTAACATTATTAACACGTGATACGGAAGGAAGTCCATAGGAAGTTATATTTTCCCTGTTAAAATCTTCCGTCCTTACAACTGTCCAGGAATGAACATTATTATTCACCCAGGGTTCTGGCCAATTCTGATTGTTTGCACGCATTGGAGCCCAACCGATATTATCACCGTAATCGATCCATTGAACACGGGCCGGCGACCAGGCATCTCTGCCGGGAATCCATAACCAGCCATATTCAGGAGAATATTCCCATTCACCGTAATGGTAAACTATCCAGCCAAACGGTTCATAGGAAACCCATACCCAGTCATTCCCATCATAAGTCCAGTGTCCATTAGTAAATGGCTGCCAGCTGTTAATTACTGAAGGGTGCCATACCCTCCCATATTGATTTACATTTACCCATTCGCCGTACTGATTTAAGTCATCAACATTATATTCATCGTAATCGGAATTGTTATCCTGACTATTATTTTCAGTATAATTAGAATTATTACCCGTTCCATTATCCTGGGCAATAAATCCGGTACTGCATCCGGGAATAATCCACGCAAGCAGAACCATAAACAACGGAGTCAATATTTTCTTTATCATATTTTACCTTTATTAAATAAAATTATACCAACCGGCTTCAAAAATAATAACCGGTTTTAACTTTTATATTTATATATCTCTTTTACTTGTTACCCTTGCCTTTGCCGTTCCCCTTTCCGTTTCCATTGTTACCTTTTCCATTATTTCCTTTATTCTGTCCGTAGTGGTTACCATTATCATGCTTTTGCTGCTGAACCCAGGTATTATGCTGAGGATGGTTTTTATTTACAAAATATTTAGAATCATGGCTATCCCGAATCGGCTGCTGATCGTGGCGCCCTTTATAAGAGGCATATTGACTTCTGTAAGTTTCATGATTTCGCCAGGGCTCTCTTTCATTAATAACTACTTTATGAGAATTATATAAGTCATAGTTACGATAACGTGACGGTAAAGAAGACCTGCCGACCCAACGTCCGCCTTCATTAAAGTAATAACGATGTTGGGAAACATTATAGTATGCTTCTATATCGGGCAAGTAATAATTTTCTACATAATCATTACCGGTGGGGCCCCAAACAGGCTGACTGCCTAAGTTGAAGCTTACATGTACTTGTGCATTCAATGCAGTACACAAGAACATTGCCGCAATTAGTACCATTAAATATCTCATGATGTTTTTCCTTTAGAATATTCGGCCATATCATTCAATTACCTTTAATGAACAGGACGATTGTTTAACTTAATTTGAAACATGTCAAAACTCCCGGTAATTATTTTAAGAGTCTGAACTCTGAAAGAAAAGATACTTCCAATATGGGGGTCAATTCAATCGGTCGAAAGGATGAAAAAGGAACTACTACTATCGATCTAATTTATGATCTTGGGCTGGGTGCTGAAAATGGGAACTCAATTATTATCTTTGTCCCTTTCCCCGGAACGAATTGGATTTTACCATCAAGCTGACTAACCATTAAGTCAACAAGATGAAGCCCGATGCTTTCAATTTTATTTATATCAAAGTCCTTAGGTAACCCGATACCATCATCTTCCACTATCAATACAACATTGGAATCTTTTAATTTTAACTCTATATTTACCATTCCTGTAAGAGAATCAGGAAATGCATATTTAATAATGTTTGATATCAGTTCAACAAGAATCATCCCGATGATAGCCGCATCTGAAGAAGAAACTGTAATATCCTGAATATTTTTATTAACTTCGATATATTTTGAAAGATTGAGGACGGAGTCGATTACTTTATTACAATATGGAATAACCCGGGCTTCATAAAAAGAATTTGTGTCGTACAGAAGTGAATATAAATCAGAAATTGATTTTACTCTTAATGTTAGATCTTCAAGGACTGTTTTGGCTTCCTCAGAATGGGTTATCCCTGACCTTATATGAATTAAACTTGTAATCATATTAAAGCTGTTTTTGGTACGATGCTGTATCTCTTTAAGTAACGCTTCCTGTTTTTCCAGCTCTTCATGGATCAGTTGTTCCTGTTTGATCCGGTTTGATATATCACGAATATTACATTGAATAACCTTTTCACCATCGACTAAATAAACATTACTTACAAACTCTACATGTTTTTCCATTCCTCCGGATGATTCCAAAGGTAAATCTTCATAGCGCACGTATTCTTTCTCTTGTAATTCTTTAAACATCTGCTTTGAATATTCAGTATTATCGCGTGTGCTGATATCCCAGATATGTTTTGTTAGGAACTGTTCTTTGGAATATCCAAGCATATTAATTAAAAAAGGATTTACATCAACGATCATCCCGCTTTCTGCATTAAGTATTATTATACCATCCTTCGCAGCTTCGAAGAGCCTGCGGTATCTTTTTTCAAATATTTGCAAATTTAATTTCTGGTTCTCAATGTTTATTTTCTGATTTTTCAAATCCTGATATGCTTCATGAAGTCTAAAGGCCATTTTAATAGAAGCATCAAGAACAATAATGCCGGAATCTTTAACAACATATCCATAAAAAGTAATATCCTCTGTTTTATCTACTATTTCACGCTCCGTATGGCTTGAAAGAAACAATAAAGGAATATCATGATCTTTAAGTATTATTTTAGCTATTTCAGTGCCGTCTAATTTACTTCCAAGATTAATGTCCATTAGAATCAGATCAATTACATTGGAAGTATTATTGACAACATCAATCGCTTTCTGACCATTCATAACATGAATAACATTATAACCATAGTTTTTTAATTCTATGGATTCCGTCATGGCTACGATAGCTTCATCTTCAACAAGAAGGATAACTTTTTTAACGTTGTCCTGGTTACTTTCAATATTTTCCCGGTGTATTGTATCGGGAATAAGATTATTGTTCTTCATAGTGTTTTAAATTGAATAGTTTATGCGCAAAATGATATCGTATTTATTACCTATAAACTACAATAATATAATGATGAGTTAAATCGGTCAAAAGGATGAAAGGGGAACTACATCCTTTGGTGGATATAAGTGATTAAGTTATAGTTAATAATTATTTAGGAGGGAATCCGACGACATCCGCAATCCCATTTCTGAGTGCAAACCATACATACTGGAAGAAATAATCATCAGGGTTTCGCATATATTTTGTCAGACCGACCTTCATTAATCCTTTATCATCAGAAGTATTGGCCTTGCGGATAACAAATATTTTACCAAATAAAGATGAAATCTGATTGAATATTCCTTTTTCACTTCCGGTATTCTTATCTATAAAAGATATGTCAAGGTTATTATACTCAAGCAGCAGGTTACCGCTTGCATCTCCTGCATTAACATTGATGTTAAACCTTGCGGACTTCAGAAATCCGGAATTAATGCGTTGGTTTTCACTTGGTTCAATAAATGAATTTAGTTCGGTTACATCCATCGAGCTTAGCGAACCGGAATATCTCAGGGAAAAATCCTTTGATTCGAGGGGGATCGACATGAACAATTTCATTTTACCGGTGTTCATAAATAGACCGTCTCCCAGGATAATCGTAGTATCAGAGCGTGAGGTATGATTAGCAATTCTACCTGCTGAAATATTTATATCATTTATTAAGATTATTCCCGGTTTTGTCCCTATGATAAATCTTTCGCAATATTTTAACTTTCCATTAGTAATTTTCAAACTATCTATTTTAATCACCTGTTTCATAGTAGCAAGGATCTCGTTGGGCATTTTTGGCTTTTGTGAACTCTTATCATAGGGCTTATCCATGTTCACCAGGATGTCGGCAGACACTTCATTTATTTCAATTTTCCGGGCAATAATATTGTCACTTTGCAGAAATGCGAGACAATCCATGCCATGAATTTGAATTTGAGGAATTTGAATGCGATAGCTGGTTTGCCTGAATCTACTTTTAGAAAAGAATTTATCATCATTTGATAAAGGTGAATACTTAATTGAATCAATAACTAATTCAGAGTCTGGCACTGAAATATGGAGTAATCCAAATCGAAGTTCCTGTTGGGATTGATTGAAATATAAAATAATACCCTTTGCGTCGATTTCTGAGTTGGCGATAGTGTTGGGGGTAAAATTACTTTGCCGGATTATTTTCAGTAATCCGAATCCATTAAGTGAAAGGGGGGCTGCACTAAATGTATAATCGTTGGTTTTTAATGATATCGAGTCACATCCTACACGATTCCTCCAGACATTATAATGAAGTCGGCCAAGATGTACTGAATCAGCGGAACAAACTTCAGTAATTGCTTTGGTAATTCTGGTTTTGAAAAATGTATTTATAATATAATCAGGAAAGAATGTTATTATTAACACAAAGAGAAGCATGACAATCCCAATGATAAAAACCGGATGCCTGGCTACTTTTAGTAGAGATGGCTTACTCCAGGTGAATAATTTATTATTCATCATATTCTATAAGATATCTTATGATCATTAACATAACCTGACTAAAAAATAAGATCAGAGTGCGCGGCGTCCGCTAATTACTCTTACCAAAACAACGACAATTGCAATTACCAGAAGAATGTGAATAAATCCTCCCATGGTGTAAGCCATGGAGAATCCCAGTAACCACAATATTATTAAAATAACAGCGATAGTATATAACATAGTATTTGTCCTTTCCTTAAAATTCAATGTTTAAATTCTATATTAAGGTAGGAAGAGAAAGGGAGCAATTCAATCGGGCGAAAGGATGAAAAGGGAACTACTCCATAAGGGGGAGGGGATTAATGTCGATTATTCGTCTAATAATGATGTCTTATCCATTACAGTATTATATGATCCGGAAAGATGAGCGTGTTTTGCAATCTGTACACGGGTATTAAGGGCTAATTTTTCAAGGATATTATGAACATGACTTTTTACTGTGTATGTAGAGAGATGAAGTTTTTGCGCAATTTCTTTATTCGTCGACCCATCGGAAATCAATTCAATTACCTGCCGTTCCCGTTTTGTCATACGGATAGATTCAATGATTGCTGACTGTTTTGATCCGTTTACGGCATGTTCAACTATCTGAGAAAAAAGAGAACCGGTTAAATGAGGCGGTAATACCTGATTTCCCTGGTACACTAATCTAATTGTATTCAAAAATTCAGTAATGCTGGCATCTTTAAGAATAAATCCGGAAACACCGGCTTCTACAAATTCAAAAACATCTGCTTGAAGCGGAATAAGGTCCATCACGATTAATTTAGTTTCCGGGAAATGTTCTTTGGATAATTTTACAATTTGCAAACTGTTCTGATTTCGCAGGCCAAGATCAAGCAGTACTATATTTGGCTTAACCTTTTCCAGCATAAGCAATATGTTTTCCCCGTTTCCAAAAGTAGCGACAACTTGCATATCAGGCTGTTTTTTGAGTATTGATTCAATACCATCACGCAGAAGTCTGTTGTCTTCAATAATTAAGATCTGGATTTTCTTCATATTTTATATGATTTTGAATATAATTTCAAAAATATCAAAATAACTTAATAATTACAATCTGGTATAAAAAATTAGTGTTTCTGCTTATAAAGGACTTACACCTTTGAGCAGGCAGATTGAAATAAGAAGTTTCCATATTCCGGAAAATCATGCATATGATCACATGACCGAAACATTGTGACACTTAATTTTCTTTTATAAAAGCTTGTATAATATGGATTTCTTCAATTGCTCTGTCTCAAATCAAAAAATACTTAACTGTCAAAAAAATTATCATAGGCCATGCCCGGTTGTTATATCTAATTTATTCTATCCGGTAACGTTCATTTTAATAATGAGTTTTTCCGAATTCCTATCAGCTCAAACAATAAGTATTGTGCCCGTTGATTCAAGTAAAAATGTGATGGAGAGTGTTAAAGATTATTCCGGAAAGGATAATTTTTTCTCAAAGCAATTAAAGAAGATTTTTGTGCAGGATGAACAACTGTCCGGAAATAAAATACAAGATGCCGACAAAAAGTTAATCAGAAAATGCTCTGGAAAGATTATCAGGAAAATAAATGTTGAGGTGCTTGATGTGTTCGGTGCATCTTTGTATAATCCGCAAGACACTGTCCGTACCTGGCTAGAAGGGAAAGGCAATTCTCTCCATATGAAAACAAAAGAATGGCTTATTAAAAACAAATTAATATTTTCAGAGGGGCAGAAATTGATCCCTTTTGACCTTCAGGAAAGTGAAAGGATAATCAGGCAAACTGCCTATGTCTATGATGTACGCATTATCCCGCAGGTAATCAAAAATAATCCCGATAGCGTTGATATAATAGTTTATTCTCAGGATCTCTGGAGTACAAATGGCAGCTTGAAATATCATCCGGGCGGTAAAACCGGCAATATCTCAGTTGACGATATAAACTTTCTGGGGTTCGGTAATGACTTAAAGGGAGGACTTAAAATTGACAATAGGTTTTCGCACGGATGGGACTGGGACGGCCGTTATTCAATCGATAATATTGAGAAGACATTTCTTTCAGCATCCTTATACTATTCATCAGATTTGTATCAGCAGCAATATGGAGCAACGATCGGCAGGGATTTTTTCTCACCGGTTATCAGCTGGGCTGGCGCTGTCGCTCAGAATTGGCAAATTACAAGGTATCCTGTTGTAAAAGATTCAACATTATTTTTCGAAACTTCTAAATTTAACCAGCAGGATTATTGGCTTGGATATGCATTTGACTTAAAACCCTTTGATCCCAATTCAGTTTATCAGAACAGATTTAATATTGCCGGAAGAATTACCAGAACCGTTTACAGCCAGATTCCTCCCTTTGATACTATGAATTTATTTCAGGATAATACATTTTATTTAGGCCAGATTGGTTTCTCCTACAGGACATACTACCAGGACCGTTTCATTTTAGGTCTTGGCAAAACTGAAGACATTCCATTAATAAATATCATTGAACTCCTTTTCGGATATGAAAAGGGAGCAAGTAATAATCTGCCTTACTATGGATTAAAAACAGGAGAGAGTTTTTATGATGATGATTACGGATATTTATATGGAGGTTTCCAGATCGGTGCATTTCGAAAAGATGAAAGATGGTTAAAGCGTAATGTCATTCTGGAAATGCTTTATTTTTCAAAGTTAATTCCCATAGGAAATTTTAATTGGAGGCACTATGTTGGAGGTCGGTTTTCATTAAGCGATAATCAATTTGGGTCGCAGGTTCTTGATATCAATAATACTGACGGGATCAGGGGTTTTTCAGATGATATCCTTAAAGGAAATAAAAAATTGATACTTAATTATGAAGCAGATATTTTCGTCCCGTTAAAAGTTGTGGGATTTAATCTGGCCTTCATAACTTTCGCTGATTTTGGAATGATTTCTTCAACCAATAATACATTATTTGACAGTAAACTTTATCAGGGCTATGGGGTTGGTTTCAGAATTAAAAATGAGCAGCTGATATTCCCTCAATTTCAGTTTCTGATTGGCATATATCCCAATCTGCCGCAACAGGGTGGAAGTCATTTTAACCTGTTTAGCCAGAGTTCAATTTTTAATCGGTTAAATCCATTCCAATTTTCAATTCCATCAATAGTTACAGCCAATTAAACGGGAATAATTCTAATAATTATCAGTTTTTGTAGGCTTTGGCATTCCATAATGTAATGGCAAGAATAAAAGAAAGGGTTGAAGCGCCGATCCAGAAAATACTGGACGGAAAAAACTGATATACCGCTGAGCCGTTAACTATAGTTTTATTGTGCTCAATCAGGTAACCGCTTACAATATCCTGAATACCTGCACCCACATAACTGGCAATTCCAACAATGCCAAGGACCGCTCCGGCTGCCTTTTTAGGTGCAAAATCAATGGCCATTAAACCTGCCAGAAAGCAGACCTGTACGCCGATGGAAAGACCAAAGAATATCATAGACGCTATATCAATCCATGGCCGGTTAGCCGGGTTGAATAAAAATATGAAAAGGGAAACAGCATTAATAATACCGAAGATAAGCACTGGGACATTTCTTCTGCCGTTAAAAAATTTATCCGATATTAATCCCGATAAAAATGTTCCGACAATTGCGGACACAGAACTTACGGAAATAATTGAGCTGGCCTCTACAGCAGTATATCCTTTTTGAGTTTGAAGGAAAAATATTCCCCAGCTATTTATAGAATACCTTGCAACATAAATAAGCGAACTTGACAGGGCAAGTATCCATATCACTGGATTTTTCAGGAGTCCGAACTGGAGTGAAGATATTGATTTGGGTTCCTTAGCAGAATCGACAGGGATATTTTTATAAACCTCTATTGTGGGAAGTCCCTCAACTTCCGGGGATTCATAAAGAAATCGCAGAATCAGCATGGAGGCAATTATGCCAATAATTCCGGCAGCTTCAAAACCGAGCCGCCACCCCGCAACGCTAACCACAAAAGCTGTTAATATAAATGTAAGTGATTCGCCAAGGTTGTGGCTGGTGCTCCAGAATCCCCAATATGTTCCACGTTCTTTATAGCTGTACCACCGCGTTAAAGCTACAGCACAAGGAGTGGCACCCATCGATTGAAACCATCCGTTTAACCCCCAAAGTATTATAAAAGCATAAAACGCATGGTAAAAACCAAGTATCAGATTGATGATCGCGGAGATAAGAATGCCGGTTGCCATAAAACGGCGGATGTTTGCACGGTCAGTCAGAAACCCGTTTATAAATTTTCCTACGGCATAAGTGAAAAACAAAGCAGAACCTATAATGCCAATCTGGGATTCAGTGAATAATCCTTCGTCAATAATTGGTTTTTTCATTACATTGAAACTGAGCCGGCAGATATAGTACATACTGTAACCGAGAGTGGTGGTCAAAATTATTGACCAGCGGCGCCTTTTATAAATATTGTCAATTTCGGATTTATCCTTTTGGACTGTAGAAGGGGAGGAAGGAATATAAAAATTGATAAGACTCTTAAACATTATTTGCTGGAAAATACTTTAAGCGAGAGTGATATTAATAATTTCAATTTAACTTTTTTTATCTTGTGATAAATCCAGCTCAATAGCATTCGATTTATAATATTAATATAAAAATATCTAATTCCGGCCCCTTCATCAAATCCGCACTAAGGAGACGAACCCGGAGCTATTGTATAAATGCGGGTACCATACTTAACCTGGTGTCCCTTAAAGACCCCATCTTGGTCACTTTTCTATCAATTCGTCTCATAATAAGATAATCTTTTGTTTCCATCTTATTCGGAAGCTTAATTTATTGCGGAATATTCTTTCCCTATTGTTCTAAGATTTACCCCCCTTAAGTCTGTCTTATATCCAAAGAGCTACATAAGAGCAACATGAGAGCTACTTTGAAGCAACGTTAAATGACTTTGATTTATATTTTGATGTGATTATAGACACTTCCAATCTCTACCTTCCCCATTCTCCCCGGTAATTATTACCTCTCTGTCTATAAAAAAAAAGTACCCCTCTATTAATAATAGCTCCGTTTTTTCAGTTTTGTCCACATAAATTGTGAACTATTTTAGTGCAAAAATCTTTCTCTTTAAACTGTCAATTCAAAGGATTCGGCTTCTTTATCAATTAAAAATCCCGACTGACGGAAAAAAGTTTCAGCTTCCTCAAAACTTCCGAACCAGTTTCTGCCTCAAGTATCCCCGCATCCCGGGAATATGGTTCAGGATACATAATAAATTCGGCACCTTCTTTTGCAAAAGGAATATTTGTAAGTCCCTTCATCAGTAATAATGATTTTGCCGATGGACTTATTGTATTAAAATTACGGATTGTCATAATTTTCTGTCGCCCCGGTTATTCCTCATAATTTATAAAATAAAATTAACGAAAATTAACCAAATAGTATATTTATCCCGGATGGATTTCTGAAAAGTGACGATTATATTTTCATTGCTTCTTTTACTCTTTCCGGATTCATGGGTAATTGCATCACTCTTGCTCCAACAGCATCATAAATAGCATTAGCAACAACTGCCCCCATAATTACTATTGCCGGTTCGCCGCCCCCCTGTGGATCATCATCCTTCTTATCCATTATTATGGTTTCAATTTTTGGTAGCCATGAAAAACGGGGTATATCGTAAGAATCAAAATTTAAGTCAAATATTTCGCCGTCTTTAAAATGGATATCTTCTTTGAGTGTATAACCCAGACCCATTGTAATACTGCCTTCCATCTGGATCTTTGCACCTTCAGGATTTATTGCAAGCCCCATATCCTGTACGCATAGAACCCGCTTTACTTTTACATCACCGCTGCTTTTATTTACTTCAACTTCAGCCATTGCCGCCACATATGTCCCCGCATCTGTTGCGCATGCAATTCCATAACCTCTGCCGCTGGGTGATTTGGCTGATTTCCATCCGAATTTGTCAGCTGCGGTTTTTAGAACCACCCGCATTTTTGCATCACTTAAATTTTTTAACCGGAAATCGAGAGGATCAATGCCGGCTTTAGCTGCCATAATATCTATCTGTGATTCTCTTGCAAAAGTATTTGTATTGTTACCCGGAGCCCTCCAGGGTCCGGTTGCAAAAGGATGAACATTTGTTTCTCCACCAAAGCCGGAGCCATATGCTGTTGTTTTAGTATTGGGTATATTGTAAAATTCCACTGCACCTCTTTCACCTGCAAAGTAAACATTATAATCCCAGAAAGTTATTTTGCCTTCTTTGTTTACGCCCGACTTTATTTTAACTACTGCTGCAGGTCGGAATGAATCAAAGAAAAATTCTTCTTTTCGCGTCCATGCCACCTGAACCGGTTTTCCGGTTATTTTTGCTAAACGTGCCGCTTCAATTATCTGCAGATTAGTCGATTTACCTCCAAACCCCCCGCCTAAGAACTGAGGTATTACACGGACATTTTTTTCTGAAATACTAAGCGCTTCAGCAACTGCTTCTTTCGCCCTGAATGGTGTTTGGGTTGAAGCCCATATTGTTACTTTCTTCCCTTCAATATTTGCTAATGCTGCATGGGGTTCTATTGGCGAGTGGGCTTTGTAACCATCAAAATATGTCTCATCAAAAATATTAACCGACTGTTCTTTGCCGCTTTTCAGGTCCCCTTCAGACTTGGTCACCTTACCATTCGAAGCAGCTTTCAAAAGATGGTCAAATATATTTTTATCATTAAGATTAGTTTTAGGAATATCAAACTTTGCTTTTATTTTTGATAAAGCTGCCTCCGCAACATCGGGGTATTTGTGCAGTACAGCAATTAAATCACCTTCCTTTACTACCTGAACGTCCTTAATCTTTTTTACTTCGGACAGATCAACGCTGGTCATTTTAGCACCATGAGCCGGCGGTCTTAATATTTTTGCATACAACATTCCCGGAAGTTGAATGTCAGCCGAATATTTTGCTTTCCCCGTAACCTTTTCTACTCCATCCTTTCGTAAATATGGCTTACCCATAATCTTGAATTCAGAAGGCTTTTTTATTGTCGCTGTTTCCGTAAGCTTTTTTGTTATTCTTTTACCTTTTGCTAACTGGGCGTATGTTACTTTTTTGTTTTTATTATTCTTATCGGACACAATACCGTTACCGGTCACAAGGTTTTTTACAGGTACCTTAAGCTCTTCGGATGCAAGCTGCAGCAATACCATTCTTCCTTCTGCACCGGCTTTCCGTAAAGGAGGGCCGAAAAAACGGGTGCTCATCGATCCGAAAGTACCCATATCCCATGGACAAAGGTCAGTATCTCCCATTACCATGTCCACATTATCAACTGAAATATCAAGTTCATCAGCAAGCATCTGTGCTAAAGATGTTATCACTCCCTGTCCCATTTCAATTTTACCGGTAAAGCATGTTACCCGTCCGTCTTCTCCTATTTTTAGAAAAGCATTAAAATCAGTGGGCAGACTTTGCTGAGGTCTTTGCTGTGCAAAGACAGACATATCTTTAAGTGTGAAAAGAATAAAAATCCCGCCGCCGGCAATCTTAAAAAACTCTCTGCGGCTAATCTGAAATTTCGGAGTATTATCCTTGAAATCAATTTCCATATATTTATCATCTTTCATTTTAATTTCCTCCCTTCATCTCTTTTGCGGCAGATTGGATAGCTTTAATTATCCTGTTATGCGCTCCGCATCTGCACAAATTATCATTCATGTTCTCAATAATTTCTTTATCAGTAGGATCGGGATTTTTCTTCAAAAAGGAATAAGCATTCATTATCATCCCCGGAGTACAATAGCCGCATTGCATTGCATCATGTTCAGTAAATGCTCTCTGAAGGGGATGGAGCTTGTTGCTTTTGGCTAATCCTTCTATTGTGACAACTTCTTTACCCTGTATTTCTTTCACTGATGTTTGGCAGGACCTGACTGCTTCCTGGTTAACAAGGACTGTGCATGCGCCGCAAAAGCTTTCGCCGCAGCCGTATTTTGTTCCCGTTAAACCTAGGTCGGTACGTAAAACCCATAAAAGTTTGCGGTCGCTGTCTACCGTCAGCTTTATAGGTTTACCGTTTAACTTGAATTGGATTTGTTCTGTCATTGCAGGCTATTCCTCCCAAAAATAAAAACAAATTATTATTTTATGCAGTTCAGGAAAGTTTTGCCCTTCCTGCTGTCAATAAATTATTAGATAAAATAATTATAAATATTTGCAGCTCAAAGCCCCATCCTCACAAATAATATCTGATATACTCCATTTTTTCTTATATTATTTAGTGAACATTTAAAGGTACTTTTATGAAATGGCCAAAGAAACACACAAAAAACCTAATATATAAATCTCTTTTAAATACAGAACCTAAAACTGAGGATCAGATAATAAATGCAGCTATAAATTTAGC
>JARLHC010000031.1 GCA_031292455.1 Ignavibacteriaceae bacterium | reverse complement strand
GTACCCGACAGCAGCAGAGAAGATTTCGTCTTTTGTAAGTCTGAGTGAAGGATTAAGAACGACAGCATATTCGCATGAAAGAATAATTATTGTAGAATCGATGGGGATGCATGCCGGATGGCTGGCGCTGGGATCATCTTTCGGACATCCTGATTTTATTATCATACCCGAGTTTCCGCTGGATTATGATCTTTTGCTTGATAAAATGAGATCAAAATACAGTGTTACGAAGAATCTTGTAGTTGTTATTTCCGAAGGGGCAAAATGGAAGGGGGAAAATTATATATCTGCCAATGAGAATGATAAAGACAGTTACGGTCATCCGAAATTTTTAGGAGCTGCCACAGTTTTAGCCGACAGGTTGAAAAAGGATTTAGCTTCACAAATGGATACGAGGAATATAAATCCGGTTAACCCGTCATATTTATACAGATCCGGAAAGCCGAATAATTTAGACAGCAGGGGAGCGGAAATTCTTGGGAAGAGAGCAATAGAGATACTAAGAAATAACCTGGGTGAGCCAATCTTCTTAACCCTTCAAAAATCGAATGCTGTATTTGAGGCAAAAGAGTTCGATTTGCAAAACATTAACAATATTGAGGAAATTCATCGTTTTGTTGATGACAGGTATTATGACAGCAGTGAATTCAGGATTACAGAAAAAGGTAAAGATTACCTGTCGTTTATAATAAAAGAAATGCCCGAACCTGAATACGGGCTATCTTAAAATGGTACACTTTTTGATTCAATATTAGATTGAGGAAAAGATGAATTTTTCGGAAAAATATTTATCAGAGTCGCTGGCGATTATCCGCGGAATAAATACTGATGATATTGAAAGTATTGCAGGGATAATTGCTTCTGTGAGAAGCAACAACGGCAGGCTTTTTATTATCGGATCGGGCGGCGGGGCAGGTCATGCTTCGCACGCAGTGTGCGATTTTAGGAAATTATGCAATATTGAGGCATACGCTCCTTATGACAATATATCTGAGTTGACGGCACGGGTAAATGATGAAGGATGGGATGTAACGATACTAAATTGGCTAAAAGTGAGCAAATTCAACAAAAATGATGGAATTTTTGTATTTTCCGTAGGTGGAGGGAGCCAAGAAAAAAGTATTAGCATGAATTTGGTAAAAGTAGTAAATTATGCCAAGGAAATTGGAGCAAAAGTGGTGGGTGTGGTAGGCAGGGACGGAGGTTTTACCAAATCACAAGGTGATGCTGTAGTTGTGATTCCGGTAATTGAAAGCGGAAGGATTACACCTCATACGGAAGGATTTCAGGCAGTGATCTGGCATCTGTTAGTTTCACATCCGAAGTTACAGTTAAATAATGCTAAATGGGAATCAGTAAAATAATCCGGATAAATGATGAAGAATTTTTTACAGGACATAAAGACTAAAATATTTGCTGATGGTGCTGATTTAAAAAGCATTATTGAAATGAACAATAATCCATTGATATCCGGATTTACAACTAACCCAACGCTAATGCGGAAAGCGGGAGTAAATAATTATAAGAATTTTGCTCTGGATGTTTTATCCCTGATAAACGATAAACCTGTTTCTTTTGAAGTAATCTCAGATGATTTTGATGAAATGGAGAGGCAGGCATTGGAAATAAGCTCGTGGGGGAAAAATGTTATTGTTAAAATACCTATCACGAATACAAAAAAAGAGATAAGTTCATCATTAGTAAAAAGATTATGCGATGCGGGTGTAAAGATAAATGTTACAGCTGTTTTTACAATTGAACAGATGATGAAGGTTTTACCTAACATGTCTTCTGCCGAGGCAGGGTACATTTCAATATTTGCGGGGCGGATTGCAGATGCGGGGATAGATCCACTTCCGATAATGGCTGAAGCTGTAGAAATATTATCAGATCATCCAAAGATTGAGCTGATCTGGGCGAGTCCGAGGGAAGTTTACAATATAATTCAGGCAGACCAGGTAAAGTGTCACATTATTACGGCAACGGATGATATACTTAAAAAGCTGAATCTATTAGGAAAGGATCTTTCAGAATTTTCACTTGATACCGTAAAAATGTTTTTTAATGATGCTGCTGCCGCAGGTTTTAATATTTTTACCGATACTGAAAAATATGTTGTTAAATAATAATAATATATGGTAAAGCGCCCTTCATTTTTATTACTTCTAATTTCCTTCCTTATATTTCAAACTTTTACAATAGCACAAATTGTTTATGAACCGGTAGGAAGGGATATCTATGCTTTTTTAGAGAAGATATCGCAGAAAGGGATAATTAAGTTTGACGATCAGGTAAGGCCAGTCCCGCGCAAATACATAGCGGAGAAGCTGCTTGAAATAATTTCAAATCAGGAAGGGCTAACCAGATTAGAAAAAGAAGAAGCCGAATTTTATCTGAAAGATTATGGAATTGAAACAGATTTTATTAAGAATCATTCCACTTCCTCACTTGATTATTTTGGTAAGGACCCATACGGGCGGATAAGATTATTTTCATATGCTGATACATTATTTAAGCTAAATATTAGTCCCATTTTAGGAATCGAAGCAGGGAAAAGCGGAGGGAGCAATTACAGCCATACATGGAATGGCGTAAGTTTATATGGATATATAGGGGAGAAATTAGGATTCAGTTTTAATTTTCGTGATAATGATGAAAGCGGCAATACAATTGACCGGACGAAGCAATTCACTCCGGTGACGGGAGTAATAGCAGCGAAGCAGACGAGTCAAAGTCTTCAATACAGCGAAGCGCATGCAATCCTTGCGACGGACTGGTCGTGGGGAGAAATATCAGCCGGGAAAGATTTTATGGAATGGGGATATGGAGAAAGCGGGCTATTAGTACTTTCAACAAAAGCGCCCTCGTTTCCATTTATCCGGCTGGATGTTCATCCGACAGACTGGCTCAGATTCAATTATTTTCATGCATGGCTTAATTCAGACATAATTGATTCAGCATCTTCATATCCATCTTTTATTAATTCAATACCGGGCTTTTCGAGCAGGTCAATATTCAGAAATAAATTTCTGGCTTCGCATACTATAACAGTAACCCCTACGAGGGGGGTAGACATTTCACTGGGTGAGTCGATAATTTACAGTGATAAGCTTGAATTTGCGTATTTAATCCCGATCAATTTTTTCAGACTTACGGATCATTACCTAAGCAGTGCAAATGACGGTGCGGGGGGGAACGCACAATTTTTCTTTGGTGCAAGTTCACGCAATAATATCAAAAACACTCATTTATACGGGACCTGTTTTATAGATGAACTAACAATCGAGGGGCTTTTAAAATCCAGTGAGCAGAGAAACCAGTTTGGTTTTACATTAGGGGGATCAATAACAGATCTGCCGGTTGAAAATCTTACTGCAGTAATTGAGTACACCAAAATATATCCTTTTGTTTATTCACATTATATTCCCACGCAGTTATATACTAATTCATCTTATTTATTGGGGGACTGGATGGGAAATAATGCCGACAGGATCTATGCGTCGCTGAACTACAGGGTGATCAGGGGACTTCAGGGAACAATCTGGGCACAATATATAAGGAAGGGGGAATCAGGGACTGCATTGGATCAATATACGCAACCGCAGCCACCATTTCTTTTCGGGTTAAGAAATAATTACACTTATTTCGGTTTTGATATTAAATACGAGATAACGCACGAATTATTTGTAAGGTGTAAATTTCAGAATCAGTTAACCTCTGCTGAAATAATAAACGGGGTATTTAATGATATTACTTCCAGGGAGCTCTTATTTTCGGTTTATTATGGAATGTAATCCCGACTTATTCCCCTTTTTAACATATTGTGATGTAAATAAGTACCCCGGAGAGGATTCGAACCTCCGACCAACAGTTTAGGAAACTGCTGCTCTATCCATACTGAGCTACCGGGGCATACAGGATATTTTGAAGCGTAAAGATAAAAAACTTAGAAGATACTTGAAAGCTTCATTTTTCCGTTAAACAGATAATTCGTAATTTTGACGGCTATTGTTAATAAACTCTTTGTCAATTTAGACTGAAGGTTAATGAAAAAAATTTATATAGCGGGATGCGGGGGAATGCTGGGAGAAGCATTTTACAGGCAATTCTCATCCAATTATGAGCTAAAATGCACCGATATTGATGTTAATGAAAAGTGGCTGGAATATTTAGACTTCAGAAATTATGATGATTATAAAAATGATGTATTTAAGTTTAATCCGGATTACTTATTTCATTTGGGTGCCTATACGGATATGGAGTACTGTGAAAATAATCCCGATGAAACGTATGTTACAAATACAATTGCAGTAGAAAATGCAGTTTATATTGCCAATCAACTTGATATACCGGTTTTATATATTTCAACTGCCGGAATTTTTAACGGGACAAAAGAAATATACGATGATTGGGATATTCCAAACCCGCAGAGTGTATATGCCAGATCCAAATATGCAGGGGAGTTATTTGTAAAGGAGAATGCAAAAAAATTCCTCATCTGCAGGGCCGGGTGGATGATGGGAGCAGGTCCTTTAAAAGATAAAAAGTTTATTAATAAGCTGATGAAAAAAATAAAGGACGGGGAGAAGGAACTTTTTATTGTTAACGACAAAGGGGGCACACCCACTTATACACAAGATTTTGCTAAAAACGTGAAACTGCTTATTGAAAGAGAGTTTTGGGGGTTATACAACCTGGCATGCGGCGGCAAGACAAACAGAGCTGAAGTAGCGGCTGAATTATTGAAGATATTGAAGATGGAAAAGAAAATAAAGATTACTTTGGTTTCATCAGATTATTATAAGAATGAATATTATGCTCCAAGGCCATCCAGCGAGAGACTGATAAATAAAAAATTAGACTTAAGAAAGCTGAATATAATGTCCGATTGGAAATCTGCGTTAAAAGAATATATCACGGAATATTTTCAGAACTATATTTAAAATTGATACACTTTATATAAATACAATTTAAAATTACCTGGAGGTTCATAATGAAGGTTCCTTTCCTCGATTTAAAAGCACAATATAATTCGATTAAGAATGAAGTAAATCCGGCTATCCAGAATATTTTAGATAATACATCTTTTATTCTGGGGAAATCCGTTGCTGAATTTGAAAATAATTTTGCCAAAGCTCTTGAAGTTAAGCACTGCAGCGGGGTAAGCTCAGGTACAGACGGAAATCATCTTGTTTTATGGGCACTGGGAATAAAACCGGGAGACGAAGTTATCATTCCTGACGATACGTTTATAGCGACCGCGTGGGGGGCGACACTATGTGGTGCAACTCCGGTATTTGTTGATTGTCATCCGCAAAGCTATAACCTTGACCCGGCGAAAATTGAAAAGGCCATAACCAAAAAGACAAAAGCTATTGTTGCCGTGAACCTGTATGGGCAGCCAGCCGACCTGGATCCAATAAATGAGATTGGAAAGAAGCATAATTTAATAGTTGTTGAGGACTGTGCCCAGTCACATCTGGCAGAATATAAACACAGGAAAACGGGGGGATTAGCCCGAGCCGCTTCGTTCAGTTTTTATCCTGGTAAGAACCTTGGTGCGTATGGAGAAGGGGGTGCCGTAACTACAAATGATGATGAACTTGGCGCAAAATTTAAAATGATGCGGGAACACGGCTCTTCACAAAAATATAACCACATGATGTATGGACATAATTACCGTATGGAAGGAATTCAGGGTGCCGTACTTAATGTAAAATTAAAATATCTGAATGGCTGGACGAATGAAAGGAGAAGGGCAGCTAAAAAATATAATGAATGCCTGAAAGATGTTGAGCAGATTATACTGCCTGTTGAAATGGAATACGCCAAGCACGTATATCATTTATTTGTAATCCAGGTAAAGAGCACAGATAAAAACGACAGGTCAGCCGGAAGGAACAAACTTCAGAAATTTTTAGAGGACAATGGAATCAGTACAGGGTTGCATTATCCAATTCCGCTGCATGTACAGCCCTGTTTCAGTTCTTTAGGATATAAGAAAGGGGATTTTCCAGTAACCGAGGAATTAGCTGAAAGAGGGCTTTCGCTTCCTATTTTCCCTGAACTGACTGATAATCAAATTGAATATGTTTCAGAGAAAATGAAAGAATTTTTCAAATGATTGAATAAGACTAATTAAATTACGTCAAAAATTGCATTAACTAATTACAAACAAAAAAAGCTAAAGGAATAATGTGGATTTACTAAATAAAATTGCCGATAAATCAGCCATAGTTGGGATTATTGGTCTTGGATATGTGGGCCTGCCACTTGGTCTTGAATTCGCTAATAAAGATTTTAAAGTTCTTGGATTTGATCTTGATGAATTTAAAATTAAATCCCTTTCAAAGGGGAAGAGTTATATAAAGCATATCCCGTCAGACAGGATTAAGAAATATTTTGTTGATAAAAAGAACTTTACTGTCACATCAGATTTTTCCCGTCTTCCGGAAGTAGATGCTATTATTATCTGTGTGCCTACCCCGTTAAATGAGCACAGGGAGCCGGATATGTCATTCATTGAAAACACAGCCAATTGCATACAGAAATATTTAAGGAAGGGGCAGTTAGTTTCTTTGGAGTCGACGACGTATCCCGGAACAACAGATGAAATTCTTCTTCCATTATTTGAATCTGCGCCTAAGGTACAGTCGGGGAGCGATATTCCATTTAAGGCAGGAAAGGATTTTTATCTTGCCTTTTCGCCAGAAAGGGAAGATCCGAATAATGCTAATTACAGTACATCGACAATTCCGAAGGTAGTGGGTGGTGTAACACCAAATTGTCTTAAGGCAGCTCAGGCATTATATAACCAGATTATTGTGAGAACTATTCCGGTCAGCACCACCCGTGCAGCAGAAGCGACAAAGATATTGGAAAATGTTTACAGGTCAGTAAACATAGCTTTAATGAATGAGCTAAAAATGGTATTTGACAGGATGGGGATAGATATCTGGGAAGTAATAGAGGCAGCATCTACAAAGCCATTTGGATACCATCCATTTTATCCGGGTCCCGGGTTAGGGGGGCATTGCATACCGATCGATCCATTCTATCTTACGTGGAAGGCACATGAATATGAAATCAATACAAAATTTATTGAACTGGCAGGTGAAATTAATACCTATCAGCCTTTTTATGTAATAGAGCGTTCGATGGAAGCTTTAAATCATCACAAGAAAGCGCTGAACGGATGCAAAGTATTAATTCTTGGTGCTTCGTATAAAAGGGATATTGATGACATGCGTGAATCACCTTCTTTAAAGCTAATTGAGCTATTCCGTGAAAAAGGTGCCCAAGTTGATTATAACGATCCTTATATTCCGAAGCTTCCGAAAACACGCAAATATGATTATGACATCAGTTCAGTAGAGTTATCAAAAGAAAATATTAAAAAGTATGATCTTATTGTTCTGTCAACGGATCATACCGACTATAATTATAAATTAATTGCAGATAATGCAAAGTTAATCATCGATACGAGGAATGCCTTCGGCAAAAGAGGATTTTCCCAGGATAGTATCGTAAAAGGATAATTAAATGAAAGGTATCATACTTGCGGG
>JARLHC010000146.1 GCA_031292455.1 Ignavibacteriaceae bacterium | reverse complement strand
AGTAAACAAAACAATTACAAGAAAAGATTTACTTATAAGAATGGAAACCCCCCGCTTTTTCAGGGAGGGGGATGAAATAACTATCTCAACTATCGTTCATAATTACCTTAATGAACAGAAAAAAACAAAGATATCATTTAAGGCCGATAACCTTACCCTGCTAAGGTCAAATATAAATACTCCCGGTTATTCTACAAATCTGTATAATCAGAAGGAAGGTCTGTATGAACTTACAATCAATAAGGATACCGAGCTAAGGATCGACTGGATTGTTAAAGTAGACGTACCTGTAGGGGAAGCCAAACTAAATGCGGAAGCATTGACAAATAGCGAATCAGATGCCCTTCAGCTTAAAGTTCCAATTATACCTAAAGGAATGAAAGAAGTTAAATCTGTCAGTAAGGAATTGACTGATCAAAAGGAAGAGAACCTTCAATTCACCATTCCCCTGGATGCGGATTTAAGAAGCGCAAAGTTTTCCTTTGCTGTCACTCCGTCTCTCGCAGGTACTTTATTAAAGGCATTGGATGATCTGGCGGGTTATCCTTATGGTTGCGTTGAACAAACTATGAGCAGGTTCCTTCCCACAATAATAGTGGCCAATACATTTAAGGATCTTCAAATTCCGCTAAAGACCAACACTTTAACTGAGATGCCGGAAATGGTTAACGCAGGCCTGGAAAGATTATACAGTTTCCAGCATGATGACGGAGGATGGGGCTGGTGGACTAATGACAATACTCATCCCTATATGACTGCCTACGTAATTTATGGAATGAGCTTGGCAAAACAAGCAGGTTATTCTATAAATGAAGAAATCTATAGTAAAGGAATAGAAAACCTGAATTCACAGTTAAACAGTAATATCCAAATAGATCCAACAACTCTTTCCTTTATGCTTTATGCCCTTTCTTCTTCAAAGGATCAGAAATATAATAGTTATATTTCTGAAAAGATAAAGGGGATGGATATGGATAAGTTAAATGCCTATTCAATGTCGCTCAATATTATTTCACTTGTGAATATCAATGAAAACAGTCTTGCAAAAGAATATGCCGGCAAGCTGATATCTATGTCAACCAGCAGGGGAGGAATGGTATTCTGGAGCGGAAAGGAATGGCATTATAACTGGCAGGACGATATAGTACAATCGACTTCTTTTGCAGTCAAAGCCTTAATTAAATCGGGAAGTAAATCTGATCTTATTCCGAAAGCGGTTAACTGGTTAATAATGCAGAAACAGGGATACTCGTGGCGGTCAACCCAGGAAACTGCTACCGTATTGTTTGCGTTATGTGATTATCTGAAGACCACAAATGAATTAAATCCTGACTACACTTATTCTGTCTACCTGAATGATAAATTAATTGTCACGAAGAAGATCGGAGCCGGGGATGTTTATAACCAAATTGAGGATGTAATTATCGATGGAATGAATGGGGAAAATTTAATAAATGGAGACAATGATATCAAGATAGTCAAAGATGGAACAGGGAAGTTATATTTCTCAGGCTTGAACCAATACTTTACCCAAAAACCGGTATCTGAAAGTAAAGGAGACAATTTTATTGTAAGAAGAGAATATTATGTCCTTAAGCCAGAGCAGAAGGAAGGCAGGATTATTTACACAAAAAATAACTTTGATGGAATTCTAAAATCAGGAGATGAGCTTCTGGTTAAAACATATGTTGAAACCAGGTCTGACAACTTACAGTATTTTGTACTGGAGGATATGCTTCCCTCTGGGTTTGAGCCGATCAAAGATGAAAATAAATATGAGATTGAGGGGGAAAATAATTATCGTTACTATGGTAATTATATGAGGAACAGACCATGGAGATGGTTCTTTGCCGACAAAGAATACAGGGATCAGAAAGTGTCATTCTTTGTAACAAATGTAAATAGGCAGATGGAGTTTTCATATCTGATAAAAGCACAGATTCCCGGTAATATAACAGTGTCTCCCGCACAGGCATATTTAATGTATTACCCGGAAGTAAACGGGAACAGTGATTGGATAAATGTTAAAACTAAAGATAAGTGATATTATATAAGATGATCTAAAAGTCTGGCAATTTAGGTAGAGATGGATTTATTCCATCTTCATATCGCGGGTCATAAGATCAGTGGTGGCCTTCACCGGATCCTTATCTTCAAAAAGTATTTTATATACTTCAGTAGTAATCGGGGTTTCTACTTTATACTTTTTAGCAAGCTGGGAAGCAGAACGGCTGGTTTCAATTCCTTCGGCTACCATGTCCATGGATTTAAGTACCTGCTTTAATTTTTTACCTGATCCGATCTGTTCCCCTATATACCGGTTACGGCTATAGCGGCTGATACATGTAACAATCAGATCCCCCATACCTGATAATCCTGCAAATGTTTCAGGCTGGGCACCCATAGTAATCCCGAGCCGTGATATTTCCGCAATACCCCTCGTCATAATAGCAGCTTTGGTATTATCACCGAACTTTGCACCATCTATAATTCCGGCACCTATAGCAATTACATTTTTGAAAGCGCCTCCTAATTCAACACCAAGGATATCTACTGAAGAATAAACACGGAAATATGATGTAATAAAAGCCGACTGGATTGATTTGGATGTATCCTTATATTTTGATGCAGCAACAACTGCAGTAGGAATTCTTTTAGCAACTTCTTCGGCATGACTGGGGCCTGATAAAATACCTAACTGATCTTCGCTTAACGATGGGATCACCTCTCTAAGCAGTTGAGACATGGTAAGGAGGGAATTATTTTCAATTCCTTTTGCAACATTGACTAATATAGCATCCTTTATGTTCAATGGTGGAATCTGCTGAACAACATGCCTTAGGAATTGTGAGGGGACAGCTAGTACAATCATATTCTGATTGTATGTAGCCTTCTTAATATCATTAGTAATAGTGATTTCTTTGGGTATAGATATGCCTGGTAGGTATTTCTCATTGAACCTGGTTTTATCAAGAGTTTTAGAATAGCTTCTATGATATTCCCATAGCGTGACATTATGTCCATTATAGTATAAGATAATCGCAAGAGTAGTTCCCCAGCCCCCTGCTCCAATTACTGATATCTTCATTTATGCTGTTTTTTTCTTTTTAGAGAAGCTTACTTTTGATTCACTGCCATTTATTAATCTAACTACATTTTTTCTATGCGTAAAGATTACAAGTAATGTAAGAAGTATGATAAAGGGAAGAAGTGTATTATAACCGGGAATATCCACATGGAAAATATTCTCTCTTACAATAAGTGTTAATGGAACAGCAATTGCTCCGATAATAGATGCAAGTGATACGTATCTTGAAACAGTAACAACTATTAAAAATACGCCTATTGCTACAAGCATGTCGACAGTAACAATCATTAAAAGCATTCCAAGCGCAGTGGCAATTCCTTTCCCTCCTTTAAAACCGGCAAATACAGTCCATATATGTCCTATGACTGCTGAAATTCCAGCAATAATCTGAATTAACGTAAAGTCATCGAAAGGAGTGGCATTTTCAAAAGGAATCGAGCCGCTGTGTAGTCTTGCTATAACAATTACTGCAAGAACACCTTTCATAACGTCCAGGATTATTACAAACAGTCCGTGTTTCCATCCCAGAACTCTCATTACATTAGTGCCTCCGGCATTTCCGCTTCCGTAATTTCTAATATCGATTCCCTTTGAAATCTTGCTGACAATAATACTGGTGGGTATTGACCCTACCAGGTAAGAGAGTATTATAATAGTTGCTAACAGAAACATAACAATCCAATTAAATGTAGGACTAAACTAAATATCTTAAACTAAATATGCAATGATAATAACTAGGCATAAATAGTCATCAATTAAATTAAAAATAGATGGGAAAGTTAATTCCCCTGATATAGGCCAATAATATTTCCGTCGATATCTTTAATCAGGGCATAATGCCCCATAGCCGGTATTATTGTTTTTCCGCGGAAAACATCTCCGCCTAGTTTCTTCACCTTATCGAGATAACCTTCAATTCCGGTTACTCTTATATGGAAAATAGTTGTATCACCCGAGGATATATTATCCGCTTTTCTTAAACCGACTGTAAAGCCCTTATGTGTGTTATATAGATGATAACCTCTTCCAAAAGGGCGGAATTCCCAGCCGAATAACTTGGTATAGAATTCCGCCGATTTGTCAGTATCCCTTGACGGTATTTCAACATGAGCAATTAAATCAGAAGCCATAAATTCTCCATAAATAAAATCATCGTATCAGAATAACATTATAATAATTTATCAATTAAGCAATACTGTTTAATTAATCTTTATATTCCTGCTCTTTGTGGAATACTTTCCATTAGTATCTGTTAATCTAATCAGAATATTTCCTTTGACCTTAGGGATATTCTTCCAAAGGAAACCGTTATCTTTTTTATATGTACTGGGGACATTATTTGCAATCAAATGCCATGTACTCCCGTTATTATCTGAATACTCAATTCGAACAGAAGATATTTTATTACTTGCATTCCATGTAATGTTCATATTAGAGCCGGCTGTTAAATTAGTATTTCCGGTGGACTTAATATTTAGTCCTTTTAGAATATGTAAATTAAAATACGAATCACTCATGTCTGTTATAGAAGGATCGCCGGAATCAGTAATTCTGAGGCGTGAAAGAGTAGATGGCTGACTGGACGGCAGAAACCAGAAATATGCACCGGTTGAGTGATAGTTATTAACTACCGGATTCCAGGTATTTCCATTATCGTCTGTATATTCAATATTAACATTAGAAACGCCGGTTGATACCCATGTAATCAAGGTATCCTGCGAGATATATTCACCGCCGTTGGGGAATATCCATCTGAGAAGTTTTGTATTCGGTTGAATAGAGAAATAACCATCGGAAATATCTGATGGAGTACCCAGCCGGGCATTACTAACTTTTATCTGACACAGATCTGATCTGTACTGGGTAAGAGGTACTGTCCAATTATATAATCCATTGCTTGGAACCTTGTTCGCAATAGTATTCCAATTGGCGCCTCCATCTATAGTATATTCAATTTTGACCGAATCAACATTGGTAGAAGTCCATCTGATTTCATCGGTTGTGTTAACAAGCCAGTTCTCACCGCCATTAGGGGAAGTAACTGTAATTGTCCTTACTGGTTGAGGGGATATAGTAAAGACTCCGTTACTGTAAGCTATCGGCGAACCGGAACGGGCTTCGCTTATTCTAATCCTGTACTGATCCGAAGCGACTGAAAAACTTGTAGTATAAAGACCGTTGCTCGGAGTACTGTCAACCAGTGTATGCCAATCCAGATTTGTAATGCCGTTATTAGTAGTGTATTCTATTTTAACTTTTTCAATACCGGTAGATGACCATTTCAGGTCAATAGGATCACCGGCAACAAAGACATCGCCTGCCGCTGGAGCAATTACAGAAATAGTGGAAACAGGTGTAATACTGAAAACACTGCCGCTGACATCTGAAGGTGTTCCGTCAGTAGCATCACTAATTCTTATTTTACACTGTGTTGAATTTATATCCGGCAGGTTCCATGCGTAGGATCCGGAACCCAGTACATTGGCCACAATAGTAGTCCAGTCAATTCCATTATTGGAAGTGAATTCTATCTTGACAGCATTTATTGCAGTTCCGTTCCAGGTAATATTATGTGTTGTACCTGATTCCCATGATTCTCCCCCGACAGGAGAATTTAATTTAATGGATTGAACAATTAAATTCGTAATTGTGAAGTTATTATGTGAAATATCATATGGTTGTCCTGTACCGTCAGCATTACTGATTTTTATCCGGCATAATGATGAATTTACAGAAGGGATAGTAGGCCATACATAGTGGCCAATACTTGGAGTAGAAGCGATGATTGGGCTCCAGTCAGCTCCATTATCGGTAGTAAATTCAATTTTAACATTTGCAACATTTGTAGATGTCCAGGAAATATTTGTATTAGATCCAGCCTGAAGTGTCTCACCCCCATTAGGAGAAAGTACTGTAATTTCAGGAGGAGGAGCAATAGTAAATGTTGTAGTACTTTGATTTGAAGGGAAGCCATTGGCTGCATCAGTAATTCTGATCCTGCAGTTTGTTGAAGGAGTATTAGGAATCTGTTTCCAGGAATAATACCCGGTGCTTGGAATACTATCTACTATTGTGTTCCAATCTACTCCATTATTTGTTGTAAAATCTATTTTAACAGAAGTGACACCAGTGCTGCTCCAATTAATTACCTGAGTAGTTCCTGCCTGCCATATTTCCCCTCCGTTGGGGCTTTTAACAACAATATCCCTGGGAATATTATTATAGATAACAAAGGTACTGTCTGAAACTACAAACGGAACGCCGGCATCAGCATCACTTATTTTAACCCGGCATAATGAGGAATTAAGTGAAGGGACAGAGTTCCAAAGATATGTTCCATTGTTTGGGGTACTCGGTACAATAGAAATCCACTCCGATCCATTATTTGTAGTAAAATCTATTTTAATATTAGCAATAGTAAGGGGGAAATAAGGTGAACTTTTTAGCTTCTGTATAGAGTTTCCTGTGAAGTTAATTTTACCAAGAGCATTCCATCTGATTGTTTGACTTGAACCGGACATCCAGTTTTCTCCGCCATCAGGAGAAATTATTTTCAGAGCAGGCTGCGGGGAGATAGTGAACACACTGTCGCTTGCATCGGATGGGAAACCCGAAACAGCTTCAGAAATTCTTATTCTTGCATTTGTTGATGGAGTATTGGGGAGTGCACTCCAGAGGAAGTATCCTACACTAGGTGTGCTACTGGTTATTGTACTCCAGCTATTTCCATTATCGATAGTATATTCAATTTTAACATTATTCACCTGGGAACTATACCATGTAATCGGCTGTGTTGAATTGGCATTCCAGCTTTCTCCGCCATTAGGGCTTAATACTTTAATAGTCTGGGGGGAAGCGATTGAAAAGACCGATTTACTTTTATCGGTTATAGAATCATTTGAAACATCTGTAATTCTTACAAGACATTGGGCAGATGGGGTGCTGGGAATCGGGCTCCACAGATAATAGCTGCTGTCTGCCGGATACGTAAGGACAAGCGGATTCCAGGCGATTCCATTATTTATTGAGTATTCTATTTTCACACTGGTTACACCACTTGAAACCCATTCTATTCTGAATGATTCATTTACATAAAGAACTTCCCCGCCATTTGGTTTTGCGAGTGTAAGAGCTTTACCCGTGGTTGTAAAAATATTGAAGTTACCGGTACTAATACCGTTTGCAAGATTATCATCGGTAGTAATTCTGACTTTTCCGGTGTAAGTAATATGATTTGGGACAGGCCAGATATAAGAACCATTATTAACAAGACTGTCGGCGATTAAAGTCCAAGTAGCACCATTATCGATTGAATATTCAATCTTAACTGTGGAGGTAGAATTGCTGGACCATTGAATAGTAAATACCGAAGCGACTTTCAGGGTATCACCGTTTTTGGGAGAAGTAACCGACATTGTTACAGTTCCCTTAGATGTACCGGAGCCGACTATTGTAGAGCTATCTTTACAACTGTGAACCAAAAATAAAAATATAAGAAGGGAAAAAGAGACAAAAAATAGTTTGGAATATTTACGGCTGGACATGGTAATGACCCCCAAAAAATTAATTAACTTATTTTAATAGTAAATTATAGGCATTTTCATTGATAGTCAAGAAAATTACATTAGTTAATGTAAAAACATAAAAAATATTTTGTAGTAATATAATAGGGGATTTCCTGAAATATTATATAAGCAAAGCCTATAAATTAACCTTAAACGGATTAGAGGCAGGAAAAATAATTATCTGAGAAAAGGGATATCCCTTATTCTCAGAAGATTGAATGCATTATCTTAATTTTATATGGAGTTCTTTAAGCTGTTCTTCATTTATGGTAGAAGGGGAGTCATCCATCAGTGAGACTGCACTTGCTGTTTTAGGAAATGCAATTACCTCACGTATTGAGCTTTCGCCTGCAAAGATCATGGCCATTCTATCAAATCCGAAGGCAATACCCCCATGAGGAGGGGCGCCGTATTTGAAAGCATTGGTAAGGAATCCGAATTTATGTTCAGCTTCTTCATTAGAAATGCCAAGAGCTTTAAACATTTTTGCCTGCAGATCTGAGTTATGGATTCTAATACTGCCACCGGCAATTTCGCTTCCGTTTAGCACTAAGTCATATGCTCTGGCCTTAACCCGCCCCGGATCGCTTTCCATAAACTCCACATCCTCCAGCCTGGGGGAAGTAAAGGGATGGTGCATTGCATAATATCTTTTTGTTTCCTCATCCCATTCAAAAAGAGGAAAATCTGTAACCCAGAGAAGTTTAGGATCAGAATCAGGTTTAATAAGATCGAGTCGTTTTGCCATCTCGAGCCGGAGAGCTCCCATAATGGTAAGAGCTTTTAATCTTGGACCTGATAAAATAAAAAGAAGATCACCTGGTTTTGCATTTAATGTGTTCACAATGTTTTTCTTTTCTTCATCACTTAGGAACTTAGCGATAGGAGCTTCAAGGTCATTTTCTTTAACTCTCATCCAGATAAGACCACCGGCGCCGAGTTTTTTAACAAAATCTGTAAGGACATCCAATTGGTTTCTTGTGTATTCGCCACAGCCAGGCGCAAGGAGTCCTGTAATAATTCCTTTTCCCTTAACCTGCTCCTGGAATACTTTAAACGATGTATTAAGGAAAACCTTATTAAGATTTATCATTTCAAGTGTGCTTCTGAGGTCAGGTTTATCACTTCCATATTTTTCCATAGCCTCATCAAAAGTCAATCGGGGAAGTGGAATCGACAGGTCTTTATTCCAGATCTCTTTATAAAATACTTTCATCAGACCTTCAACGACTTCAAATATATTTTCCTGATCGATAAAGGACATCTCAACATCGATCTGAGTAAATTCAAGCTGGCGGTCAGCCCTTAAATCTTCATCTCT
>JARLHC010000145.1 GCA_031292455.1 Ignavibacteriaceae bacterium | reverse complement strand
TGATTACAAAGTTCTACCGCTTTAACCAAAGCGTCAATGTCATTCAGGAAAGCCGTATGAGGGAAAACTTCATGTACGGTTTGACGAGGGTTCGAAGAAAACAGGATACATTAATCACTGCGTCTTCGTCCTACTCTACAAGGAAGTGCTTCCTAATTGTAAATAGTATCATATGACCTAAACTTTTAATAATATAATTATTAATTTCATTTAGCCGCATGCACTCGCATACGGCTTTTTTTATAATAATATTTCTCTTATTATTTTAATTTATATTATATTTGCGATAGAATGGGTAACGAAATAAAACAGTACCTGGATATTTTCAAGGACTGGAATAATCCAGTTTATTATTCTTTGGTTTTGGGATTTGTATTGATTTTGCTCCTCCTTATTAACTATTTCAGATTTTTTCTTCCTGCCAAAAAACGCCATATTCTTGAAAAATTAGAACTTAAATTAAAAAATCAGGAACTTGAAATTCAAAAAAATCAGCTTGAGTTTAACCAGCTTAAAATTCTTGCAGATCTCTCCGTTACAGATCCTAATCCTATTGTAAGAGTAAATAAATCTGGAACTGTTATATATAAGAATAATTGCGCTAATGATATATTGGACAATAATTCCTCTTTATTTGATATACTCCCTGACTTTAAATTTCAACTGGCAGAATTAATTAATAACGAATCTAATGTTCAAAGTAAACTCAAATTGAGAAATAGATATTATGATTATCATTTACGCGGCATAAAGTCCCTGGAAGTTGCTCAATTAACTTTGTTTGACCTTACTGATAAAATGATTTACGCTAAAAAATTAAAACAACAAAAAAACAAATATATGTCATTATCATTCTATCTTCAGGACAATCTTGAAAAAGAAAAGCAAAGGATCGGAATGGAATTACATGACAGTATCTGCCAGGAGCTTTATCTGATTCGATCAAAGATCAGCAGTTCTATGGATGACGCCCAGGAATATAAACAGAATTTCTGTGAGATCAATTCAAGTATTGGTAATACTATCTCGGAATTACGGGAAATTATGTTTAATCTTCGGCCGAAAAATATTGAGGAATTTGGCCTGTATGATGCAGTCCAGACTTTATCAGAAAATATTTCTGTTGCGAAAAAAATTACTGGAAAAGTGGAGTATTTCGGCGAGATAACTAAATTTGATCTTGATACCGAAGTATATTTATTTAGAATAATTCAGGAAGCTCTGAATAATATAATTAAACATTCGGAAGCTACAGAATTCGAAATTCTGTTTAATTATTCTGGCACATTTTTAATGGTAATAGTTTCTGATAATGGACATGGTTTTGATAGTAAAGTTATTAACAACTCTCAGAGATATGGTTTGCTGAATATGTCCGAAAGAGTGAAGGCTCTTGATGGAAAAATGTCAATAAATTCATCAGCCAAAGGAACTATATTAAGAATAAAGGTCCCTTTTAAATAATGAGAAATATCAGAATCTTATTATACGATGATCATAATTTGGTCATTAGCGGAATCACCAGTCTGTTGGCAAAAATTATAAGTTGTATTTACTGATATATTAAATTGATTGAAACGGGCGATTTTATAAAATAAAATATGATAGAGCTATAATGTTATTTCACCTGGCGTATAAACAAATTTTACCTAACACACATATATTATGATTTATAAGTATTCAATCTATTTGGAAATGTTTATCTGGCTTTTACCTCCTTTTAGGCAATATAAGGGAGGTTTTTTCCTTTATTTTTTGTTTATTGCAATTACCCCGTTATCAGCAGCAATTGCTCTGTATTATTTTAAACTATATCCGGTATCCACGTATGCAATCTCGGCTGCTTCTATGATCATTGCTGTTCAATATCATAAGGATAAAAAAATGTTAACAGGGCTTATCATAATGATAATATTGGCTCCTTTAATATTTTATCTTAATCACGCCGAATTTGATATCTGGGTTAATATCGTTTTAAGATGCATAGTAATTTCTTACTTTTTTTATTTTTTATTGGAGTATATGTATAATAAAAAAGCTATAAACTTTTACTTTATTATTCTAATCGTATTTGAAATATCAACTGTATTGAAAATGGTAACGGTTCTGATTAACGTTCATACTGGCGTGCTATATTACCATCTGACCACAATATTCGAGTTATTAATATGTCCGTATTTCATAATTTACAATATTGAAACTAGCCCCCGGTTAAAGTTATAAATTAATATAATAGCTGTATTATGGTAAATTTTTCCTAAATCTTATTCTAAATCTTCTTAAATGATAACCGGGCTAATACTTTTTTATTCTCTGATCCTATCTTGAAGTATGAGGATATTTATCAATTATAATCTTTCCTGCCAGATTCCGAAATCGCTGTACAATTACTATATAACCCTCGGCCAATAAAGTTGTGCATATCCGGAAATAATAAGTGGTCATTTCCGGAGAATATTGCATTTTTTCACAAGCTTTATGACTATAATTCATTTTTTTAATATATCTCTTGCATTTGATATTATTCTGGTTTATTTTTGAACCGTCATTCATTTAAGACTTATGAGAATTAAAGAAGGAAATAAAGAAGCCGGTATCCTGGAATCATCTATCAGGGTTTTTGCAAAGTTTGGATACCATAACTCAAGGATAAGCCAAATCGCTGAGGACGCAGGTATTGCCTCTGGTAGTGTATATCTTTATTACAAAAACAAGGAAGATCTCCTTGCTTGCATTTTTCAAAATGTTTGGGAACTGTTGTACAAGGAAATATCTGTCCTTCATAAAAGGAAGGACCTTTCCTCAATAGATAAAATTGAATATTTAATAGACCTTATATTTGATATTTTTTCTGCTAATCCGCCCCTGGCAACGGTATTTGTTAATGAGCAGATACATCTTAAAAAAGAAACAAGTTCCTTTGTCTACTTTTATGATGAGTTTTTCAAAATAGGGGAGCGGATTATTGAAGATGGAATAAAGGAAGGCGCTCTTAATTCAAATTTAAATGTCAGGGTCTTTAAGTTTTTCCTCCTTGGAGGTATGAAATACCTGCTTGAGAATTGGGCAAATGATCCTAAGAATTTTCAATTAACCACTTTACGCCAAAATGTGAAACTTATAATTAAAAGGGGAATATTAAGTTGAAATTTTTTGATATAATAATGAACCATTATTCATTTAAGATATAAATATGATGAAAAAAATATTATTAGTTATTTGGTCTATACTTTTTTGCTTTAAAATAGCAGCCCAGCCTCTATCATTGCAGGATGCTGTTGACATAGCTCTTCATAATAACAATAAAATTAGGCAGTTCAATGAAAAATATGAACAAAAGAAATATGAAGATATTAGTGCATGGGGTAACTTTCTGCCCAAAATTAACCTTATCGGCTCATATACTCATCTCAATGAACCCTTAGACATTGATTTAAGTCCGATAAGGGATGTTCTTATGAATTTACAGGCAAAAAACCAGACTGAATTTGCAAATGTTTATAACATTTTACAGGGTAAAGCCCCTTTATCAGATCAACAGAGAAATTTATTATTCCAGGGCTATTATAATCAGTTAAACAATGTAATCCCTCCTTTTTCTGAGACTTATAAGAAACAGGACTTTTGGTCCGCTACCCTTACAGGTGTTCAACCGATATTTATGGGTGGAAAACTTCTTGCAGCGAAAAACTATTCTTCCGATGAAAAACAATCTTCTGTAATAGAATTGCAGAAAACAAAAAATGAAATAACTGAAGAGGTGGTTAATAACTATATAACTGTCGTTCTTATAAAAGACATTATTTCTACAAGAATGAAAGTCCTCGATGGAATGAGGTACCATGAGCAGAAAGCCGATAAATTATTAAAAGAAGGCTTAATTGCTAACTATAATTACCTCAGAGCAAAGGTGGCGGTGGCGGATGCAGAACGAAATCTATTTGATGAAAAAAACAAATACGATCTTGCAGTCCTGAATTTACTTACAACTCTTGGTACGCCTGAAGATTCTAAGATACAGATAAATGATTCATTATCATTTGTTAATGGATTGGATTCCGTTTTTATTTATCAGAATTCGATGGCTCAATCACAGCCTGTTCTTAAAATAATTGAATTAAAACAAGATGAAGCAAATCTAAAATACAAATCAGAATTTTCCAAATTACTCCCCCAGGTAGCCGCTTTCGGAAAATATGAAATGGTCCCGCAATATCTGTCTCCTCTTGAACCAAGATGGACTGTAGGGATTCAGGCTAGCCTGAATATTTTTAACGGGTTTCAGGATTATTTAAGTCTCCAGACGGCATCTCATTTAGAGAGCGAAGTTAAATACCTCCAATCTGATACCAAAAGTAAACTGGAACTGCTCGTAAATAAAAATTATAAGGATGCGGCAAATGCCGAAGAAAGATATTTAAAACTTAATGAAACTATTAAACTGGCAGAAGAAAATTTAAGATTAAACAATAAAAGATTTGAAACTGGACTCGGTACATCGCTCGAAGTTATTGACGCCAATCTGGAGTTGGAAAAAAATCTTATCGAGAGTAAACTTTCTCTGTACGAATATTATCAGAAATTAACTGCTCTCTATACCATTGCTGGTATTCCAAATGATATTATTAAAATCTGGCAAAAAGATAAAAGGTAAAAAGATGAAAATAAAAAAAGGATATTTGGTTTTAACCATTCCGGTAATTTTAGCCGTAATAGGTATTATCATGCTTATAATGGCAGCTGGGAAAAGTGAATTTCAATTTATAAGCGGCGTTGTGGAAGTTGCTGATGTGGATGTTTCATCAAAGATTCCCGGAAGAGTCGATAGTATATATTTTAAGGAAGGAGATTTTGTAAAGAAAGGGGATATAATTGCTAGACTTGAGAGCAAGGAAATGGACGCTAAGGTGGAGCAGGCCAGAGGATTAATGGAATCTTCACAGTTCAAATATGAAATGGCCATTAATGGTGCGAGACCCGAAGAAAAAAGCGCGGTCGAAAAACAATATCTTCAGGCAAAATATCAGTTTAACTTTGCTGAAAAGACATGGAATAGAATGCTTAACCTTTATAATGATAGCCTCCTGTCAGCTCAGGAAAAAGACCAGTTTGAATTTCAGTATAAAGCTGCTAGGGAACAAATGGATGCTGCAAAGGCCAAATATGATATGGTGTTGTCAGGCGCAAGGTTTGAGGAAATTAAAATGGCAGAGGGACTTTTTCACCAGGGAGAAAATGGCTTAAAAGAGGCGATGGCCTACGCGCAGGAATTATACCTTAAAAGCCCAATCGATGGTGAACTGCAGAAAAAAATTGTCGATGAAGGCGAAATTATATCAAGCGGATATCCGATTTTTACAATTCTTAATCTTAACGATGCCTGGGTCACTATCCAGTTAAAAGAAGATCAGATGAATAAAATATCAAAAGGGAAAATCTTTACCGGTAGCGTTCCCGGATTGGGAAACAAAGAATATCAATTCGAAGTAAGTTACATTTCTCCTATGGGCGAATTTGCCAATTGGAAACCTACAAATCAAAAAGGTGAATTCGATATTAAAACATTCGAAGTCAGGTTGAGAAGTAAATCAGATATTGAAGGGCTTCGCCCCGGAATGTCCGTAAATATTAAATTCTAGATCAATGAACAAAAAGTATGCTTCTTTTAATGTAGCAAAAAGAGAATTATCAAGAATATTTGAAAAAAAATCTCTGTACATACTTTCTATTATAGTTCCTGCAGTAGTATTTTTACTCTTTGCATTGATATTGAGCAAATCCTTATTAAGAAATATTCCCATCGCTATTTATGATGAAGATAAAAGTAGCCTTTCACTTCTGATAACAAGGTATGTTGGCTCCACTGCCTCAATGAAGGTGGTTGTCTATGTTAATTCGCTTGAAGAATTAAAAAATGAATTCAGAAAAGGAAATATAGACGGGGCGTTCTATCTGCCAAGGGATATGGAGAAAAATGTGAAAGGAGGTAAACAAAGCCATCCTGTCATTTTTATTAACGCAATGAATCTGATTAAAAGCAATAATATACTGAATGATGGTGAAAAGATAATTAAAACAGTCTCCGGTGGAATACTTTTGAAAAAACTGAGATCCGCCGGGACAACAAATAATCAGGGGATGGATATTGTCAATACGGTTAAGATTGATACCCAAATTATGTTTAATCCTAATTATAGTTATGAATATTATTTGTTTCCTGGGCTATCTGTCTTTACTCTGATGATGATAATAATGCTCACCTCTGTCCTGCTGATTAGTTCTGAGTTCACTCATAATACATTCCCTGACTTATTGGCCGTAGCCCAGAATAAAATCTCTGCAATTATTATAGGGAAATCAATCCCGCACCTATTCATTCATTTTTTAAATATGTTCATCCTTTTGGGAGTAATATTTCCTTTGTTCGGTATAGGAATAAATGGACAGGTAATCCTGACAATCCTTTTTCTTGCATTTTTTATTATCGTTTCCTTTTTCTTCGGGCTGGCAATCTCTTCCTTGTTTCATGACCAGATGCTTGCAACAGAAATAGTCCTTTTTTATAATACTCCCGCCTTTATTTTCAGCGGTTTAACTTTTCCATTATGGGCTATGCCAAAAGTAATCGCCGGTATTGCGCAGTGGATCTTATTTACACCTTTCCTTTCAGGGTTCCTGAAACTATATCAGATGGGTGCGCCATTCAGTTATGTCATGTCCGACCTTTTTAAACTAATTATTTTTCTTTGCCTGTCTCTGATCGTAATCTCACTTGCACTCAAACATCATATTAAATTATATAAAAAGAGAATTTCCTGATATGAAAAGGAGAATGACAGGTTTATTTGTAATTCTTAAAAGAGAAGCTGGTATCATCATAAAAGATGTGGATTTAAAATCCATTGTAATTCTCGCTCCTTTGTTTTATTCCTTTTTCTATGCTGCTATTTATTTTAATAAAGCGGAAAGGGATGTCCCCGTAGTTGTAATTGATATGGACAGATCAACTCTGTCAAAAAAATTAACAAAAAATATTGATGCAAATGAATTTCTCAAGGTGACGGGCGATGTACTTGATTATAATGGTGCTAAGGACCTTATTTACAATGAAACTGTTCAGGCCGCCATTATTATACCTAAAGGGTTCGAATCCTCCGTGAAATCATATAAAGGATCATCAGTTAAACTATTAATCAATTCTACAAGGTTTCTGGTTTCAAACGATATCAATAAAGCTATGAATGAGGTCCTCCTCAATTTTAATAACGATATAAAAATAGTAGCGCTTCAGCAAAATGTATCTAATTATCATCAGGCTGTGATTGTTTCTGAACCTTTGAAGGAGGAAGTGAAATTTCTTGGTAACCCCTTTGAAACATACGGAGATTTCCTTATTCCTGCTCTCCTTGTATTAATAATACAGCAAACTCTTCTAATGGGAATTTCGGAAAGTGTTTCTAGAGAACGAGAACTTGGAACTCTCGGCGATTTGTTTAGCAAATCTAATTATAGTGTGTCCGCCTCTGTTATTGGGAAAGGCATGTTTTATTTCCTACTCTTCGGCAGCTATTCTCTTTTGTTCTATACCTTACACTTCCGATTATTTAGTATAAATCAAAAGGGAAGCTGGTTGCTGGTTTTCTTTATGACTTTTCTTTTTCTCTTTTCAGTTATATGCTTCGGAATAATTATTGCCTCATTTATTAAAAGAAAACTTCTGGCACTTCAGATAATGGCAATAACCTCATACCCGATTTTCTTCCTGTCCGGTTACTCTTGGCCTGTCAAAAATATGCCTGTAGTCTTGCAGGCAATCTCTCAATTTATTCCATTTACTCCTTTTATTAATGCGTTTATAAGGATAACTCAACTGGGGGCGGGGCTCTATGATGTGATTCCGCAGATTCTGCAGCTTATCTTATTATCTTTGATCGGTTGTATAATAGCTTATTTTAGGATGAAATATATTCTTACAAAAGATCACAATGTTCAAAAGTTAGATCATATTATTTCTTAAGTGCAGCCTTCGTAAATTGTAATTCTGGTATATTGACATGTGTATTTAATGACTCTATAATATATTCTGTTCCCTCTCCGATCTGTAAAAGATCTCGGTATAAAACCCTTTTCGGATACCATCGGTTTTCTACTCGGAATACTTCAAGTATTTCAGTCCTCTTTAATGGCTTGCCTCCTTTTGCATATCTCTCTTCTTTTAAAGGAAGCCACCTCTCCTTATCAACCCACACTTTCCTGCTGTAATAATTAATATCGTCTTGCTTTGCTGTTAATAATACAATAAAGCAATCCCTTCCATTAATTCTTTCAGAACCTGTAACTTTAGCATTATACATATCAAATAGTTTCCTGTTCTCTGTTATGTCTTCATATGAAAGATCAGAACCCATAACTGATTGCCTTAATAAGTGACCCGAAATTGTTATTATCCTGTCTGTCGGTTCTGGTACATAATTCCAAAGCTGATCGCCAAGTTTCAGCATCTTTTTCCCTTTCTCTCTGGCCGGGTCTGTGTATTCTACAAATGCTTTATCCTTTCCTTCAATCCAGTTTATCGATTTAACTGAACGCGTTCCAGAACGTCCGTGAATGATCATAGTTGTAATCGTCTCCGCTTTATCAAAAACAAGATTTTTATCCAGCAGTTTTAGAATTTCTGTGCCTGAAGGTGTTTGTGCGAATATAGTAATGCTGATTAACAATATAAATATTAAAGTAAAAATTGTTATTCTCATGTCTCTAACTCCTTAAATAATGAGGCGGTTTGCCTTTTAAATATTTGAATTCCGGAAAGTGATGTTCCGGTTATAGTCGCTAACAGTCCTGGAATAAAACCAATATAAAAACTTGTAAAGCTTATCCTTGCCCTTATCATATTTGATACCATAAGAGTTGAATTCCTGAATTGTCCCGATATGTCTATTCCTACATTCTGGAAATACAATGAAACCAGAAGTCCTAAAACAGTACCGATTCCTGAACCTAGAAGCCCGATCAAAATTGATTCATAAATCAGTGTTTTATAAATCTCTTCTTTGGATTCCCCTAAGGCCATTCTTATCCCTACTTCGCCATATCGCCTGATTCCTGACATCAATCCAGCATTTAATAAAACTGCAGACATGGCAAATAAAAATATGCCGACTATAAATAATACTACTGCATCTACATAATGAATGTATTCCCTTAATCCGTTCTGATCTTCAAGCGAAAGCATTATTGGGGCATACTGATCCTCAGTTTTCAGAAATTGTGCATTGAAATTAGCTGTAATTTTATCCGCCGTTTCTGAATTGTAAAACATGTCTTTGCTGAATCCAAGGATTTCGCCTGCCCCGTCCGGCATTTCCAGCGCATATTGAATGTCTGAAAGATCCGCAATTATTGCACCACGGTCCATAGCGGTTATTCCGAATTCTACAGTGCCGCTGATTGTAAAATTTTGAATGGCCATGCCCCCGGTTGAAGAGGTAGATAATAAAGTTACCGCTTGGTTTACGTCTACTCCCATCCTTCTGGCGAATTCATCACTTATAAGAATTTCCCCTGGTTTATCTGGGACATGACCTCTTATGATTGCCTTTCCGATATTAAGCCTTTTTACCTCGTCGGAATTCTTACCGAGTAGATTTATGCCAAACCCTGCTACTGGTGCCTGGGTTTTGGTTTCTCCATTCTGATCCGGTACATCTAAAAGCCCGCCGAATTTAATCCTTGCAGTCCAGTCAAAACCGGGGTATGCAGTTTGGAGAGAATTCATAAGCTTTTCTATGCCTGTTATTGCAAGATCATTTGGAATTTGGCTTGCAAGTTTATTGTATGCTCTGGTCTCTACCTTTAAATGTCCGGTATCAAACTTTGCATTTGCGTCTATCATATCATTCAAAACACCGCTCATCCATGAGTAAAGAAAAGTGGTTAACAATACTCCGACAGAAACAATAATAATTGGAAATAAGCTGCGGTGACGGTCTCTTATCAGGCCCTTAAACAAAAATCTTATCATGATAATTTCCCCCTTAATGCATCTGTCGGTTTTAATTTTGTTATTCTACGCGTTGGTAAATAGCTAACTATTATGACTGATATGAATAATATCATAGTAGTTATTAAATAAAGCCCGGCGCCGTATTTAGGATACAGGATTGATGGGATCGCTGATCCTACTCCTTCTATCATTGAAGGGAGTCCGAAACCGGTTTTCGCCAGATATGCCATAATAGGTATTCCGTAAATTGAACCCGCAACAAATGCTAATATTCCTAATAGACTCCCCTCTATTGTAAAAAGACCAATAATATTCCACCTTGTCATACCAAGAGCCATCAGCGTCCCCATCTCTTTGCGTCGTCTGAAAATTGCTAACACCTGTGTATCAAATACTGCTAATAAAGCCATTCCAAGAAGCAGTACATACATGAAGGCCGACGTCATTTTCTTTCTGTTCATTGTATCATCCAGATCTTTAAAAAGATAAGAATGGTTTCTGTATATCCAATTATTATTGACTGATGGAATATAAACTGCATTCTTTTTCATTGTAACTATTGTTGCCTGCTCAGGTGCCTGGAGCATCACACGCATCTTATTTAATGGTATCCAGATCTGGCCTCTGTCAATTGACTGTACATCGGTATTCATTATTTCAACAATCTTAATATCGGCAGCATCAAATGTTCCGTTTATATTTCTCCATCTTACACTTACATAATCCCCCTTTTTTAAACTTGTATTATTTGCCATTCTTGAACCAATTAATCCCGGTATGTATGCTGTGTCTGCATTATTTTTCAGTACCATTGAAGGAATATTTACTATTCTCTGTTCCGGATCTATCCCTTTTAAAAGAGCTGATTCTACATGCCCCTTTGGAAATATTGCCGCTTGGACTATCAATATTGCTGTTGCATTTTCTCTGTTTATTTCCTCTAATAGTGCATTTGGAAGAGGGGAGTGGGATTTTTCAAATGAAAATGGGTCATATGGATCATATTCTTTTTGCCAGAATTGCCCGCCGCCGATTTCGGAATCTATCATTCCATCCTTTACCTGCTGTGTCATCCCGTCATAAAATCCTTCTGTAAATACTATTAGTACAAAAGCAAAGGAAAGTACAAATACATTTAGCCAGGTTCTGAACCCGGCATGTGTAATATTCTTAAAGGCTAATTTTAGTATAAGCATTTTTTTCTCCTTACTTAATTCAGAATGAGGTCATTTATAATTTTACCGTCATTAAGAACAATTTTTCTATGTAAGTATGAAATTACTTTTTCGTCGTGCGTTGCAAAAATAAAGGTTGTTTTCAATTCTTCATTCAATTTTTGCATCATCTTAAGTATGTTATGTGAATTCTCTGCATCAAGATTCGCTGTCGGTTCATCTGCCAGCACAATCTGTGGCATCTTCACCATGGCCCTTGCAACGGCCACTCTCTGACTTTCTCCCCCCGACAGCTGGCTCGGTCTTGATTTAACTTTATTTGTTAAACCGACCCAGTTTAATGCTTTCATTACCATTTCTTCTCTTTCTTCTTTTTCCTTCTTCAATAATAGTAACGGGAATTCTACATTCTCAAATACTGTATAGACAGGCAAAAGATTATAAGTCTGGAAAATAAAACCGATTGAACTGTTTCTCAGCTTTGAAGCATCTTTATGACTTAGATTACTAATACTTTTGCCAAGTACAGTCGCATCTCCGGATGTAGGATTATCTAATGCTCCCAAAATATTTAGTAGTGTTGTTTTCCCTGAACCGCTTGGTCCCACTAGTCCTGTAAATTCTCCTTTCTTTATCGATGTATTGATCTTGTTCAAAGCTCTGAAAAAACTGTTCCCCATTTTATAATCTTTTATTAAATCATTTACCTTTATTATTTGGTTATTGTCCATCAGTAATTCCTGTCTTTCTGTTTTAATAATTATATACTAACATTAACTGTGCCCCGTATCCTGCCGAAGGGGCTGAGCTACTTCCCTCAAAAATACCACGCCCATTTTCCGGATAATGGAGAAGTCCGAGATTTATTATCCAATTATCGTATGTCCTTTGCCATTGGTAGTATTGATAAATATTTTTTTCTTCCCAGTCGTAATATTCCTGAACAGCTATATTGTCAAGTACACTTACCGGGTATGTCGCCATAATAGCCGTAATCTTTCTGTCCGAATTGTTCCCCCACATTTTATTAGACGCAAGGGAAGTCAGGTGTTCTGCTAAAAAATATATTCCGTTTCCAACATCGAAAGTATAATCTCCCCCTACAGTTATCATTTTATTCCACTGGAATGGAATTACCGTTGTCTGGCTCTGCTGCAAAGCCGATTCAAACCATACCCCTATTCCAATATCCCACCTGCCGTCCAGTGCGTATCTGTTTTCTCTGTAATTAAATAAACCTGTATTAACTTCCCTTGTATGTAAGGTTACACCTCCTTCACCTAGCGGTATTTGTAATTGATATCTTCCTCCGAATTCTGGAATCTTCTGTGCCGTTGGAAATAATTCGTATCCTTTTGTTTTATCATTATTATAAAGTCCCCATAACCATGCAATGGAATTATTCATAAAACTGTATTTGTATCTGATACCATATACTCCATCTGTTAGCTTAAGTGGATCACGGGGGTCAACGCTATCAAACCACATAAGTGTTCTCAATAGTTGGGCCGGGCCGAAATTGATTTTCTGTAATCCTATTTGTATCTCCGATTGAGTAGTTGTATACCTTATTATTGCACGGTATAGTTTTACATTATAATTATCTGATTTAAAATCTGAATTGTAATAACTGTTTAATAATACCTCTCCGTTAAGCAGGTTATCTTCATTAATTGAATAACTGTAATTAAGCTGAGGGATATAACGTATGCCGGTGCTGTTATTCCAATTATTCTCTAATTTTAATGCAGTCCCCCATACCGATATCTGCCCGTGGAAATTCAAATCCTGCCCCATGGTTATTGATATAAATCCGGGATTTAAACCGAAAATTATTATTACCCATATTAATATTTTATTTTTTCTCGTCATTCCTGTTATCTAAGGTTTCAAGTGGTAGTATCCCGCAGTAAAAGAAATTGTTTATCTCCAACGAGAAATCTGCTGCTCTTGGGTATAATTGTACCAGCGGCTCATCTTTCGCCATTTCAATCATTTTATTTAACATCGCAATAAGGAATTCCGGTTTAATATCCTTTCTTACTTCCCCTCTAAACTGCGCAGTCTTTATAAATTCAATAAAGATAGAAATAGCCCTGTCATAAAACTCTCTGAAGTAGATTCGCATATCATTGTCAGGATTCATATACTCAAGTATAAATTCTTTACTGATTTTTGCATTCGTTTCTTCCTTTAGCCTTAACAGAATTCTTATTTTTTCAGTAAAGGTTATATCCATTTTAGAAACATCTTCTAGTCCTTTTACTATATGTCCAAGCCAATTGTCCATTATACATTTAATCAGTTCATTCTTATTTTGGAAATACTTGTAAAATGTCATTTTACTTACTTCTGCTTTTGAACAGATTTCCTCTATTGTAATCCTTTTAAACCCAAACCTTTGAAATAAATCTTCTGCTGTTGTAATGATTTGCCCCATTTTTTTAGGTTTTATATTTATATCAGCTTGTTCCATTGGCTATCCTTCTAATATATACGAAATATTATAAATCATACACTATTCGTATAAAATATAGAAAATAATATTAAAATTAGCCATGTCTTGGGATACAATATTCGAATAATTATACTTTTCTCTTAAATATTGTAAAATATCGTCTAATTCAATACCGTATTTTTCCTTATAATTTTCGGATAGAATCATGATAGAATGTTTATGCCACTATTATGCCAGGAATATGAGGCACATACACAGTATGTTTAGGATATCTGTTATATTTGTCCTTGTTATTTCGCACCTTAATTTAATAACCGATTAATACTTCCATTATGATTTCAATTTCTTATCAAATCCGGTTTATTTTGTTATTATTATTCCTCCCTTTAAGCATTTACCCGGAAAGTAGTGATGTACTTAATAAAGGCAATATCTTAAGTAATTATGGTAATCTGTCTGATCCTGTTGAACCTGTAATTATCTGGAATTTTTCCGCAGCAGGAATTGATTCTATAGATCAGCTCTCTTTTCTTAATGCTTTTAGCTCTATAGGATTTTTACCTGAGCAATTGTCTCTTCACGATCTGGCTGCAGCTGTTTTGAATAAAAATATGCTTATTATTTTGCCCAATGCTTCCGCATTATTCCTTTCAGAACTGGATGTCCGAAATATTATTCTTGCGGTTAATAACGGAGCTCGTCTTTTCACTGATGGAAATAATAAATTTACTCAATCATTGAATATTAAATTTTCCCCGCCCACCCAGGTAAAATTTATCAGAGACCGGTCTTTGCCCCATGTCATGTTACATTGGGCTGATGCTCCATCAGTACCTATGATTATTAATGCTCAGGATAAAACAACCAGGGTTATATATAGTGATTCAATTACGGGTCAGGCAATTGGGGTTCTTAAAACATATGGGAGAGGTAGCTGTCTGGTTCTTTCTGCTTTATTCGATCCTTTTTCGGGTAATGGATATTCGCGCTTCCCAAATCTGACTAATTTTGTTATCACTGAAATGTATTGCCGCCCTTTGTTTCAACGGCGGGGGGTTGACGCTTATTTTGATCCCGGCTATCGTTATGATATTCCAATTAAAAAACTAGTTTCAATTTGGCATAACTGGGGTATCAGGGCTGTACATGCTTCTGCCTGGAATCTGTATGATTCTCCTTCGTATGATTATAACCTTCTTATTACTGAGGCCCATAAACAGGGGATTCTTGTTTATGCATGGCTTGAATGGCCATATGTTGGCGAGAAGTTCTGGAATGAACATCCCGAATGGCGGGAGAAGAATGCGCTCCTCAAAGATGCTAAAATTGATTTCCTCTTTTTAATGGATCTCCAGAACCCTTCCTGCATGAAGAGCGCCTTAAAAGACCTCACCAGCTTACTTAAAGATGATTGGGATGGAATTGATATAGCAGAATTTTCCATTACCGGCGGAGTTTCTAATGCGCTTGAGGGCCCTAACGAACCAAAAGACTTTACCGGCTTTAATTTAGAAACTAGAGAGGAATTTAAATTACTCTATGGATTCGATCAGGTTGAGCTCTTCAATAAATCTTCCTTACATTATTGGAAAAAAGATTCTGCCGGATTGGATAAATTCTATAAGTACCGTGTGAATGTTAATAACCGGCTTCTTAGGCAAATTGTCAGCTCAATGGATTCTGTGAGGACTAAGGATAATCGCGATTGGGAGTTTGTCTTTACTGTTTTAGATAATTCTCTTCACCCGGAATTTGATCAACTCCTGGGATTTGACCTTCCTAATACGCTTAATCTTGCCAGAGAGTTTCATGCTGTCCTTCAGGTTGAAGATCCTGCGAGTGAATGGATTCGTCCGCCATCTCGGTATAAACAGCTTGCAAATTCTTATTCAGGAATAGTTGGAAATACTCCTTTCGCAATCGATATAAATGTCGTTCCCCTCCATCCGCTTGGACAAAAAGGCTTTGCTTTCGCACAACCCACTGGAGCTGAGCTTTTCCAGCAATTTAATGTTGCCGATCTGGCTTGCAGTCGTGTCTGCTTTTATTCGGAATCAACAATATATCCATACGATTGGGATATACTTCCTTATGTCATGGCTTCCCGTGCCTCCATTACATTTGATAACCGTCAATGGCATATAAATACACCTCATACAGTTATATTAAAGAACGCAATTATTCAAGAGGAGATTCTATTGGACGGCAAACCTTGGCCCTGCTATGGTCCGAATGGAATTATCATTCCAATAGGCTATCATGCTTTATCTGTTAAAAAACCTGTCGGAAAATTAGGAAATATAGATCAATATCTTCGGTTAACTGGAATATCAGATGAATTAATCAGTTGTAATCAATCTGGCAATGGGATTGTACTGGCTTATCAATCTCCGGCCCGCTGCTTCATTACTTTGAATCGCTTACCTGCTAACATCAAAGTTGATGGAAAACCGGAAGTGCTGAAAACAATAAAAGCGAATGGTAATTTCATAATCTTTGCCCCGTCCGGGAAACATAAATTGGATTTAAAATAGTGATTTTTCCAATTATTCAATTATTATACCTTCCCAATTTAACACTGGGGCTCCGGTATAATATTCTAAATTTCTAATTTTATAGCCAACCATACGGGTATTGCATCACCTTATAATTAATTTTAATTGATATTCTGTCCTTATAGTTCTATGTTTAATTAATCCTGTGTCCTTTTATTTTATTTAACTGCAGCAAAATAAAAATTAAGGAGGCAATATGGAATCACCGAAACATGAATCCCTTGTAAAGCATTTACTTTCACTTGCAGAAATTGAAGTGAATGGCAGAAACCCATGGGATATTCAGGTTCACGATAATAGATTTTATAAACGGGCAGTCACCGAGGTTGAATTAGGCCTTGGCGAATCATATATGGATAAATGGTGGGATGTTAATAAGCTTGACGATATGATATTTCGTGTTATTCGTGCAGATCTGCAGAATAAAGTAAAGCATAATTTAAAAGTTGCTCTGCAGCTTGCCGGGTTTTGGCTAATCAATATGCAGGCAAGAAGACGTGCATTTATTATCGGCGAACGACATTATGATTTAGGAAATGAACTGTTTCAGAATATGCTCGATAAAAGAATGAATTATAGTTGCGCATATTGGAAAAATGCCGGATCATTAGACGAGGCCCAGGAAAATAAACTTGAGTTGATTTGCAAAAAACTCTGCCTCCGGTCTGGTATGCGTATACTGGATATCGGCTGCGGCTGGGGTGCATTCGGTAAATTTGCAGCAGAAAAATATGGTGTCCAGGTTGTAGGCATCACGGTTTCTAAGGAACAGGTTGCTCTCGGAAGAGATTTATGTAAAGGCCTCCCGGTGGAATTTAAATTGCAGGACTATCGTGACGTAAACGAAAAATTTGACAGGATAGTGTCCGTCGGTATGATTGAACATGTCGGGCATAAAAATTATAGAGAGTATTTTAAGATTGCATGTAGAAACTTGAAAGATGAGGGTTTGTTTTTACTCCATACTATAGGTGAGGTTCAGTCAGTAAATAAAACGGATGCATGGACTCATAAATATATTTTTCCCAATGGAATGCTCCCCTCGATTGCTCAGCTTGCTAAATCTGTCGAAGGATTATTTGTAATAGAGGACTTGCATAACTTCGGCAATGATTACGATAAAACATTAATGGCTTGGTATAATAATTTTGAATTGAATTGGGATAAATTAAAAAATAAATATGGCGATCGCTTTTTAAGAATGTGGCGGTACTTTTTACTTTCAAGTGCCGGGGCTTTCAGAGCCAGAAATAAAAATCAGCTTTGGCAGATTGTTTTGTCTAAAAATGGAGTGCTGGGCGGCTATAATTCAGTAAGATGATGGAAATATTAAACCAAATACCACGTGAATTAATTAACTTTCTTTTAGTCCTTATGTTCTCTTTATTAATCGGACTTGAACAAAGAAATCTGCATATCGACCTAAAGTTTGAATCATTATACGGTACCGACCGCACTTTCACTCTTATTGGTATATTAGGATTCATCCTATATATTCTGGCACCCATTACCCTGGTATTTTTCCTTGCTGGAGGAGTCGTGCTTTCAGCGCTTTTAGGGATTTATTATTTCAATAAAATTAGAATAAATAATCAATGGGGTTTTACTTCAATAATTATTGCACTCATCACTTATTGCCTTACCCCCCTTGTTTACTTGCAGCCTCATTGGATGGTTATGCTTATTGTTGTAACCGTTTTAATAATTGTGGAAATAAAAGAGACATTGTTCAATTTTTCCAGGAAAATTGATAGAAATGAATTTACAACACTTGCAAGGTTTATTATTATTGCCGGAATAATCTTGCCTTTACTCCCTAATAACCCGATTTTCAGAGGAATTAACATCTCTCCGTTTCAAATATGGTTATCCATTGTTGCAGTTTCAGGCATATCCTATTTCAGTTATCTTCTTAAGAAATTTGTATTTCCTAATTCCGGAATAATTTTGTCTGCTATTTTAGGAGGGCTTTATAGCAGTACGGCAACCACGATAATTCTTGCAAAAAAAAGCAAAGAAGGAAATAACCCTATCAAAGTATCAACTGGTATATTTGCTGCAACTGGTATGATGTATATCCGTATTTTAATCCTTGCCTGGATTTTTAATCAGGATGTTGCCATTATTTTGTCCCCCTACTTTCTTGCTTTTTCAATAACTAGTTTAATAGTTATTGCAATCTTGCAGATAAAAAATAAATCTGCCCCGGATGATTCAATTCCGGTAAATAAAGTACAAAACCCATTGGAGTTTAAGACTGCCCTCGTCTTCGGATTGTTATTCGGTCTCTTTGTAGTATTGACAAATTTTGTCGTTTCGAATTATGGAAATGTGGGAATAAATATTCTTTCTATGATCGTTGGTATAACTGATATTGACCCCTATATTTTAAATTTGTTTCAAAGGGCTGTGGGCAGTATTAATATTAATACAATCGTAATTGCTACAATTATTGCCTCTGCAAGTAATAATTTTATCAAGATGATATATTCATTAATTCTCGGCGATCGCGCAATTAAAAGAAATATTGTTTTCGGCTTTCTATTTCTTATAATCGTCAGTCTGATCTCTGCATTTTATATTGGAAGATAGATGATATCTGAAATGCTTTGCAAATATATAAAATCCGAAATAGGAGAGCATGCCTGATCTGCATAACACAAAACCTGGAATTATGATCGCTGCACATCGCGGTGCTTCCTATACTGCTCCGGAAAATACAATTCCGGCTTTTAAGCTTGCATTTAAAGAAGATGCTGATTTTATTGAGGGAGATTTCCGTCTAACTAAGGATAATGAGATTGTCTGCATCCACGACCCTAATACTAAAAGAATAACAAAAGAAAAGAATAAGTTAAATATTCGCTCGTCTGTTCTTTCTGAATTGAAAAAATTGGATGTTGGTATCTGGAAAGGAGATGAATATAAAGGGTCTGCCATCCCTACAATTCAGGAGGTACTTCGGATTATTCCAAAAGGCAAAGGCATTGTTATAGAAATTAAAGATAACCGTGAAATCTTTATCAAAAAACTTGCTGAAATATTAAAATACTCTACTGTTCCCGGAAATAAAATTAGAATAATCGCTTTTAAGCCCGGCACAGTTCGTCTGGTCAAAAAATATATTCCGGAGATTAAAGTCTATCTCCTTTTTGGTTGGTATTTTTCAAGGAAAAAGTATTTAATCTCTTTTGTACAAAGACGGTTAAAAAACTCTTTGAAAACCCTTGTCTGCGATGGCGTTGATTTGAACGCAGCTCCTTATATCGATTCTAAGCTTGTATCTTATTTACGCCGGAATAAATTGGATTTTTGCACCTATAATGTTGATGCAAAAAAAGATTTGGAAATGTTAATGAATTTGGGCGTCGATATTATTACTACTAATTCCCCGGATAAAATGAGGAAAATCATTGCCTCATTGAGTAAATTATAAAATGGAATGGGGATCAATTCCCCCGACTCCATTTTTATTCAATATCTTCAGAATTTACGCACAGTCCTTCTGCCCCGGCTGTTGCCCCTCTCTTTTGAGAAAGAAGAACCTCTCCTTCCACCTGATGGATTTTTCCTGTTCCCTTCCTTGTCGCTCTTTACAACGTTAAAATTTTTCATAGGAAAAGGATGATCCTCTATTACTGAAATTGTTTTATTAATAAGCTTGTTTACATCTTTCAGATATTCTTTCTCTTCTGCATCGCAGAATGAAAGTGCTGTCCCGCCCGCTCCCGCTCTTCCGGTACGGCCAATGCGGTGCACATAAGTCTCGGCTACATTCGACATTTCAAAATTTATTACGTGCGATAAATCCTCAATGTCTATTCCTCTGGCAGCTATGTCTGTTGCTACTAAAACTCGTGTCTGCTTTGTCTTAAAGTTATTTAATGCTCTCTGCCTGGCACCCTGCGATTTATTTCCGTGAATTGCTTCAGCATTAATACCCGCTTTAACAAGACCCTCTGTAATTTTATTTGCACCGTGTTTGGTACGTGTAAAAACTAACGCAGATAATATTGCCTTCTCTTTCAATAGATGTATTAGTAGAGATTTCTTGTTTGATTTATCTACAAAATATACCGACTGCTCTACAATTTCAACTGTGGAAGCAACTGGTGTTACTGCAACATTTGCAGGATTTACGAGTATTGTTGTTGAAAGTTTCTTAATGTCCTGCGGCATTGTTGCCGAAAAAAGCATGGTCTGTTTCTTTAACGGCAGTTTTGTTATGATTTTTTTTACATCATTAATAAATCCCATATCAAGCATACGGTCTGCTTCATCAAGTACAAATAATTTTACATGTTGAAGATGTATATATCCCTGGTTCATTAAGTCAAGCAGTCTGCCGGGAGTCGCAATTAGAATATCTACCCCCAGGCGCAATGCATCAGTCTGTGATTTTTGAGGTACTCCCCCAAATATAACTTTACTGCGCAGTCCCGTATGTCTGCCGTATGCACTGAAGCTTTCTCCTATCTGAATCGCTAACTCGCGCGTTGGAGTTAAGATTAATGATTTTATGGTTTTCATTTCCCTTTCAGAATGGTTTTCCTTGTATAGCATCTGTAAAATAGGAATTGCAAAAGCAGCTGTTTTTCCTGTTCCCGTCTGGGCACATCCTAGAAGATCACGGCCTTCTAGTATAATTGGGATTGCCTTTTCCTGTATGGGAGTGGGAAGTGTGTATCCTTCTGTTTTGAGAGCTCTTAATATTGGCTCTATTAATTTTAAGTTTTCGAACGACATTTATAAATGTTCCTTTTGTTGTAAAAATCTCGTGCAGCAGGATAGTCTTATCCTGTGTAATCAGCAATTGATCTTTGGTTTGTTAGATTAACCTGCCGACATGATTTACAAATCAAAATCTTCTTATATCTGGTTCATTCGGATGAGTCACCCCTGCCATCCATGGATTGATAATGCAAGCTTTCTAAATTGGGCTATCTTTATCTATATAATAACACCAACCCTAATTTACGCTTTATATCCGTATAAACAAAGGAGCTTATATAGCTTATCGCATAAATTGGCATATTTACTATAAAATAATGGTGTTTATCCCTATCCTGAAACTGCTCTTATCCACATATGTCAACCGCCAGGCAAATTCTAAGCTTACCGGAATTGAACCATGTCCGATACTAAATCCCGCTTCTAATAATGGCTTATTCAGAATAGTATACTCAATTGGCATTATTGCAGCTGATTTTGGCGACATGTTTTTCCAGGCAGCATTAAAAAAGGTTGTTAATTCAAGATTAAGATTCTGTAAAAATCGCCCTGGAAGTAACCTTAAAATCTCTTCCCTGAAATTATGTTCAAGATTAATTGTAAGAGCCTGGTCTCCAAATAAATTACTTAATCCAACAGTTCTGAATGTAAAACTCTTTCCTGCAGCACTGATGTTCCCGGGTAACGCATATTGCATCTGAAAGGGAACAGGTCCGTTCGAATAAACCCCTGTCACCTTAAATCCAAGACTTGCTGATCTGAATGTGTTTATCTCCCCCTGTAAATTTACATTATAACTTGTAAATCCCGTCGAACTTTTCAATATCTTTTTATCACTTATTAATATTCCCCCTCCAAATGTCAGATATGATTTGCCCCTCGACTCTCTCTTGCGTAAGCGGTTATCTTCTATAAAATTCCTGAAATCAAAATTGAATCCGAAATTGATTGAACTTATATATGCATCGTAAATAGGTGGATTTATGCCGCGATTAATAAATGAATTCGTTAAACTGTTTGTATTGATTGTCGTATCTGTGTTCTTCCTGTTGCCTATGCCAAATAAAGAAAAATTAGTATGGTAAACTGCAGAATAATCAGAATGACTACTGTACCCGGCATTAAGGTTTAAAAAAGAAAGAACATCTCCCTCAACTTTGAAATCTAATCCCTTTGTGTAATAATAACTTCTGATATCATGATTCGAAAAAAGAGCAAGAATTGTGGAGGTTAATGAACTGTATGAATCTGATGTATAAAAAAGAGTTGCTAAGCGGTTATATGCGTTAAAAGATATCTTGTTGCTGTTTAAATCTCCTAAATAATATACCATCGATAATTTTTCCTTAACCCTCTTATCTGAAAAACCATTTGACACGGTTACTTTAGTCTCTATATCATCATCAAAAAAATGATGTGACATTGCACTCAGATAAAGCGTATGCCCTTCTACATGATTAAACTGGTAAATACCGGAAGGTCCTGAAATAGAATAATTATTATTTATTTCATATTGTGCAGCTATCAAATTATTGTATGTCTTTTCCCAAAAACCGCGTGGCATAGATTTCAAACTGTCAATACTTTTATATGCTTCTGATTCCTCAACCGTATAAGGCAATGTTTGTGCACTCCGCCAGAATGTCATATCCCTTTTATATGCACCTGGTGCAATCGTCAGAATTGCATCAGAATTAATAGAATCACTTTTTTGATCGTTTATCTTATAATTATTAATAACGGATCTCATCTCATAACTACCGCTTGCAAATAAAAGATAACTAACGGTTGCATAAACCCTGTAATCAACTGGTAAATATAAATTTCTTCCAAAAGGTAGGAATTGCTGTGAAATGATTACATCATCAAATGCTCCCCCTATGTTTGCCGCTCGGTTAAGTGATACATCAACTTGAACTGGGGAATATGATTCTCCCTTTATATATATGTATCCGGTAAATCCGGGATCGTTTTTGTCAATTGGCTCAAGGAATATTTTATAAACAGGATTACCGTCCATGATTAATGTATCCCTCATTTCAAAATGATAATAGCTTAATGCTTTTCTGGACAAAGGACCGGGAATTGGCTGATCAAAGTAATTTAATTCGTCTTCATAAAAATTATGGAACATGCTCCCTCCTAACAATACTGACATCGATGGAGGCATTCCTGAATTTGTATTCCGCGCAAGTATAACTTCACGATAATTATTAGGCGTATTAAAGCGGCTGCGCCCTATCGTCTCATATATGTTTTTTATTTTTAATGGTGTTGAATCACCTAAATGGGAAATAAAATCAGTTGATGCACTAACTTTATTTATCCCGAGTTGAAAAGATCCTGTCCCAAGTCCAAGGTCGTTGTTTGATCTTACTATACAGCGGGAATAAATGTCGCTTTCATAGTTCGCTATTCTTGATTTAATAATATCACTGCAATCGATTGCTTTCTCCATAATTTCAGTTGCTGAAATTATGGGCGATAACGATATTTTTGTCCGCGGGTTAATTGATCGGGAAAGATATATCTTGAGCACGTTCTTTTCCCCCCCATTTATTACTGCAGATATCGTATCAGAGTTATATCCAATGCTGGATGCAATTATCGTATAAACACTATCAGGATAACTGAAACCAAACTCACCCTCAGAATTAGTACAAATCACCCTCGAATATTTTTCAATCCTTATTGCCGCATTGTATAAACCCTTATCCGTAGTTTTATCATAGATTTTCCCTTCTACTCTGCAAGTTTGAGGCAGAGAAAATGTAGTCAATATAACAACTATTAACGCAGCTAATTTGTTTCTCAAATAATACTCTCATTATTTCTATTCCTAACATTCCCCTTATTCTCTGAAGATTACCTCTTCGCAATATTAAAATATTTAATAGGAAAAGAAAGAGAATCTTTCGTACATCACATTGATCCCCCTGGCCGTCATACCTCACACCTCGATTACTATATCGTCATTTGATAACCGATATAACTAGTGTAATCTGTAAAAGAAAAAGATTTTCCAAAAGAAAAGAGTATATGATGTTGCTCGCTTATATTAATATATCCTCCTAAATTAAACCCGGTTGAATTAATCGCATCCTCAGTATCCGCACTCTTATAATATATCTCTCCGCCAAACGTTAAAGTATATGTAAAATCATATTGTGCCTCCCACCCGGCAAATGTATAATTATTATTCCCTGTACCTGGATTAATCCAATATCCCGCTCCGCAATAAGTCTGAAATTTTCCCCAGGTCTTCTGAATCCAAACCGGCAAGTATAGTTGTGTCTTTCCGTTTCCTAACTGCTGGTCTGCATTTCCGGTAGGGAGTTCCGCTATTGGAAAAATACCTGCCATAAATCCATCTTCAGTATTTACTATACGGAATTTCACCCCCACTTCCGTATCTCTGTATCCATAGGACTTGCCGGCTTCCGATCTCACGTAACCCAATGGTGCTACAATGTGTAACTGAAAGTCAGGTATTACTCCGTAATTTATTTCAATATGAGGAGCAGTCATATCTGCATCTTTCTGGATAAAATTCATTTGGGATGCTATATAGAATTCCCAATGATTTAAATCTACTGGTTGTGGATCATCCGTAAAAAAAGGAGGTCCCGCAGCTGCCTTTCCGGAATATAAAATACAGGCAGTTATAAGTACTTTAATGTATATATCTATTCTCATTTTTATCCTTGCTGAATCTTTGATTGCCTTAATTGCCGGATTTATTTATGTTGCATCTATGTTGCTGTATTAATCTTAAATGTAATTATTTTATAATTAAGTAATTGTATGAAAACATTTACTTTGATATTCATTACTTCGTGCCTTGCTATTTTCTTACAGGCAGGTAAATTACAAAAAAAAGTTATTCCGCAAAGTTATATCGATAAAGATCGTTCTAGATGGGCCCCCTTTTATCTTGAGGTATGGCCTTCCAAAACCGTGGATTCCTGGAAAGTTCCCTTTGAAACTCCCGATAGGTATAAATTTTCCTCCATCAAAATAATAAGCAAATATGGTAGTCCGCGCTTGTCATACTTAAAGAATCATATTCATACTGCTATCGATATTATCCCTGCAAAATCAACTGGCTACATAACTGTATACCCGGTAGCATCTGGCGTTGTATGTTCTATTCATCTTGACCATCCATTTAAAACGGTAGTGGTTAAACATTTATTGAAGGATAATACAATTATTTATACATCATATAAACATCTCCAGGAAATCTATGTCAGGAACGGATTGCAGATTGACCAGAACACTAAACTTGGAAGATTGTATACCCATACAGAAGCTCAAAAGCTTAATGGAAACTATGATCACTTGCATTTTGAAGTCAGAAAATCATTTGATGACTTTGGCTGCGCAAGCTGGCTTACAATGACTCGTGAAGAGTTAAATCAATATTTTTATAACCCTGCCGATTTCCTTAAACAAAACCTCGGAATAGTTAAAAAAACAATAAATGTCTATTAAAATAGACAGTCATTACCTCCTTCTATGATTTCTTCTTAATTGCATATACTATGGTCAATTACAGGGTAGGGAAGTGTTGTTTTATTTACCAAAGAGCAACATAAGAGCAACCTTAGAGCAACATGAGAGCTACATTGACAAAGAAAATTACACCATTCTTTAGGCTTTTAACTCCCTCGCCCCCCTCCCCTATCGCCCTATAAGTATGTCTCTAACTACCTAAAAACTGATCAGGTTTCGGGAGCAGAATATCTTATTTTGGTATTTGAGTTGCTGACCTATTTGCCGATATTCTTGCAGCACTCCTTACTGGTATTTATTAATTGTTAAAGCTAAACGGCTGCATGGCATAGAAGTGAATTTGACAAAGCCTGTTGAAGATTTGGAAGAAGAATTAGAATCTTCAAGGATCTGATTGCTTGTAGTTATTGTACCATACAGAAATGTTATAAATATATTTGTAATATTTATCGTTAAAAGTATAATAAGGAGTATATCTAATGAAAATTGAAACTCTTGAAGTTAAAGCAGCCTTGGTAATGCTCAAACCGGTACACGAGGTTTTTGAGGCTATTGTTGATCCTGCAAAAATGACAAATTATTTTATATCAAAAAGCAATGGTCGCATTGAAGAAGGAAAAAAGCTTATATGGAAATTCCCGGAAATGGATATGGAGTTTCCTGTTCGTGTCGCTAAAGTAGAAAAGGATAAATATATATCATTTTATTGGAATGATATGGATGGAAGGGAACTTCTTGTAGAAATGACGCTTTTACAAAAAAGTTCTGATTCTACATTTGTTACAGTAACCGAAAAAAGCAGGGAGAATGATGAGGCGGGTATTAAATGGCTCATGGGGAATACTGAAGGATGGGCTAACTTTCTTGCATGTCTGAAAGCATATCTTGAATATGGAATAAATTTAAGGAAAGGTGCTTTCGATCTTTCACAAATGCCCCAGCCATGATTTATATTAGTAACCGCAATATGCTGGGCTGGTTCTAATTACCCGTTACCGTATAATCTCCTGACTGTTTAATATCCGAAGGCAATTTGACGGCAAACTGTTTAAGGTTTTGCTTAAGTTTTTCCTCGGATATAGGGGAAATAGCATACAGCGATACTTTATTGCTTGCGCAAATTACATTATTTGTAATCTCCCACTGTCCCATTCTTTTCCATCGCTGAGGAGAACCGGAAATTGTTTGTAGCATTTCATCATATACAATTGCAGTGGCTGCATCTCGATTTTGTGATAAATTATTTATTTGTTGCATATTAAAAAGATTATTCCTCTTTAATTTTGCAGTCTCCATGCTTCCTAACCCGCACAAATCAATAAGGCGAATATCGGCAAGATATGTAACTGCCCCAATATCATTTACCAGAATTGTCTTTCCTTTATAATAATCTCTAAGAAAAGTTCCCATTTGGTATTGCTGCTCGTATATATTATTCGTTGCTTGCGGAGTAATCCATAATGAATTTATTCCCCTGTTAAAATATGGATATGCAAAAATTATAATAATGAGTATTAACGCTGCATAATGGGGTAATTTTTGACTGAATATTTCTCTAAAATAATTCTTCGGCAATAATCCATCAATAGAAATGCTGATAACAATAAAGCCAATTAGTAAAAGATAGGCTTCATATCTGAAAAACCATCCGGTCAGGGCATATTGCATATGGAAAAAGATAATACCAATAAGAATTAGGTTTGCATACTTAATCCCTTCACTTAGTTTTTCTTTCCTGATGTTACTTAGTAAAAGCATAAATAGTGAAGCTATCACCATAAGCAATATAATACGGCTTTCGTAAATATTCTTTAATGAATTCCCCCCTGCTGAATCGAATAATCCTCCAGGTGAGAATTTCGGTAATAGTCCTTTTAGAAGCACCGAATTGGGAAAGAAATACCATCCGTGTGCCATTGACCAGAAGCCATATAACACTATCGGTAAAAGACCGGTAAATCCTATGGCCATTGCATAGAACACTCTTTTTTGAATTAATAATAAAATGCAGACAATAAATACCAGGAATATTCCTTCATACCTGATAGTGGTGACTAACGGGGACAGAATCATTAAATACAAATATTGTTTCCGGTTCCATATCTCTGCTTTTGAAAAAGTCTTTATGAATACATATATAAAACAAAGCGAGAGAAGTGACTGAAGTATATGCTCCATCCCAAGAAATGTAAGCGAAGGCAGAGGCATTACAAATACTGTTATAAATAAGGAAATGAATATTCGTAACTGGCTTGTAATGTATTTTTTAAGAAAATAATAAGAAAAAATTATTGTCAATATTCCAAATAATAAATTGAGTAATAAAGGCGCATATTCATTTACACCAAAAACCTTATAGGTTATCGCAATTAAAAAGGTATAAAGTGGAGATGAGGTAGATGATGTAAATTCGTATCTTGTTACCCCCCATACATTGTAAAGAACAGCATTCTTTGCAATTGCCATGTGTATATATGTATCATCAACAGGATAAATCAGGCGGCCTTGGTTTTTATTAACAGATAGTATTAAAAGCACTATCATTGTTACAAGATAGATACCCATAACAATAATTATCGGCCAATGTTTTCTGATTAATCTAATCATTCAGATCTCTAAATATTAAAATTCAACTATCATAAATATACTGCGAATTTGTACTCTTTTGCTCGTCAAATTTCTATTATAATAGTCTTGTATAATAAATCCGCGGAAATCAAATGTTTATTATAATCAGCGAAATGCTTATGTTAATTCAAATAATTTTGATATAGAATTAACAATATATCTTGCCGGGAAATATAAGTTCCATATATATGAAAAGCATTAACTTATTCTTCGATAAGCTTACCCTGATCTCTGAGAAAAGATTTCTTACTGTAACTCTATTAATTGCATTTCTTATTAGACTACTTTGGATTTTAGCTTTTAATCCATTACCCCTGGATGACTTCCTTTTTTATTATACTGAAGCTAAACGCATTTCCGATGGATTAGGATATACATTAAAAAATGGGACCCCAACTGCCTTTTTCCCTGTAGGTTATCCTGCCTTTTTAGGTTTATTATTTTATCTGTTCTCCTCATCTCTTTTTATTGCGAAGTTGGCTAATGTATTATTATCTGTCGGATGTATTTATTTCTTCTATAAGATACTAAAATGCCTGGGGTATCAAAACATCATAATCCGTGTTTCAATTATAATCTTATTGTTTTATCCCAACCAGATTGGTTATACATCTCTTACATCAGATACGGTTTTATTTCAAACCTTATTTTACCTCTCTCTCTTATCTCTAATTTACGCTTTTAACCGGTTCACTATTAAATGGTTTATAATATCCGGAATATTTTGCGGATTAATGATACTTACAAGACCGTACGGGATTATTCTGCCTTTACTGGTATCAATATATTTTATAATAAAACAAAATAATTTTATTAAATCTGCTAAGCACTCTCTAATTCTGTTTCTATTTCTGATTATTACAATATTACCGTGGACAATAAGGAATTACCACGTGTTTGATAATTTCGTATTCATATCGACTAATGGTGGAGTAGATCTGTATATCGGAAACAACCCCAATTCAATTGGAACATTCAGTTGGAGCTTCCTTAATAAAGAAATAATTCATCAGGTAGAAAATTCCGGTAAGGAAGATGTCGCTGATAAAATTTATCGCCGGTATGCTGTCGATTATATTATCCATAATCCGGTTAAGGTCTTATCAAGGATACCTAAAAAAATATTTTGGATGTTTGCGGAAGACAGGGATTCATATGCTCAGAATATAAATGGGATTAATTATTCTGATTCGGGCAATACATTATCCTACAAAGAAAAAGGGAAAGGATCTCTTTTTATTAAAAAAACTGCTGCTTATTGGATCTTTATGGGATTGTTCCAATTGTATTATATGATTATAATATATGGCTTTTTAATGTATTTGATCTTTTCTGTCTATTATAAAAAACTTAAAGATGGTGATAGACTCTTCTTATTTATTATAGCATACTTTTTACTTCTGGCAATAGTATTCTTTGGCGATCCCAGATTTCATTATCCTATTATTCCTATCCTTGTACTATTTTTTGTGCAGTATATCTTCCGGATTCGGAATAAGAATTACAAAGTAATAACTGGTTGATTGTTAGTAAAGCTGGCTGGGTATTTTTGTAAAGGTGTCTGTGCCGGACCTTGGGTTAAACTGCCGGAAGTATCAAAGTAGGAGCCGTGGCCGAGACAGATAAACTGTTGCTTCCCGAATCATATGTGCTGATATAAAGGTATTGCCGTCTGTCATAATTCAGAAGATTAAATTATTAGAATTACTATTATTGTATCAATATTTACTGAGATTATTATGAGCAAAATAAAATATAAAGTCACAATCCTGTTTCTTGTTCTCTTAACTTCATTCAGCTACTCTCAGCAGAAATTTATAGTCGATTTAAGTGATACGACTGGTCATATCTTCAAAATAACTCTTTTCCCTGAACGCTTAACTGAAAAAAACAGGATATATCAATTTGCAGCGTCTGCCCCGGGCACATATGAATTGATGGATATTGGTAGATTTGTCCGTTCTTTTCATGCTTATGATGGCAATGGTAAAGAAATACAAACTAACCAAAAATCTACTAATCAATGGGAGATTTCCAGACCCACTCGAACTAAAAAGCTGGAATACTTAATTTCCGACACGTGGCATGCAAACGTTAAGGATCATGCTATCTTTATGATGGCCGGTAGCAGTCTGGAAAAAGATAATTCGCTCATAAACGGCCATTGTATCTTTGGATATTTCGAAGGTATGCAGTCTGAACCCATTTATATCAAAATAAAAACTCCATCAGGATGGAAAATTGGCACTCCCCTTAATAAAAATAAAAATGGATATTTTATTGCAGAAAATTATGACCGCGTAGTAGATTCCCCGATCCTTGCTGGTAGATTGTCTGAAGCCGGAACAAAAATAGGGAAGTGTCTTATTAAGATATATACCTATTCAAAAACCGATTTGTTGAAATCTTCCGGCATTCTAAATTCGGTTACCGACATACTAAATGCGGAGGATAATTTTACTAAAGGCCTTCCGGTTGATCATTATACTTTTTTGTTCCATTTTGAAAATATTACTAATGGAGCTTGGGAACATAATTATAGCTCAGAATATATTTACAAAGAAGACTCGTTGACAGATTTATATAAAGAAAATTTGCGTACTGTTATTTCACATGAATTCTTCCATATAATAACTCCACTCAATATTCATAGCCAGATTATTGAACCTTTCAATTTTGTTAATCCGGTAATGTCCCAGCATCTCTGGTTCTATGAAGGAACTACTGAATGGGCTGCGTGGATACTCCAGCTCCGTGCTGGAATAATGTCTTTGGATGACTATGTAAAAGGTTTGAAAAGACAAATGATAATGAGCGACTATTTTAATAAGAATTTAAGCCTCCGCGACTTGAGCATAAATGCTTATAAATTTCCGGATCAATACCAGAACATTTATATGAAAGGACCTGTAACTGCTGCACTTCTTGACATATTAATATTAAAATTATCTGGGGGTAAAAGAGGCCTTAGAGAAGTAATCCTGGAATTAGCTAAGAAATATGGAGTCAATAAAGCATTTGAAGAAAATGATTTTTATGATGAAATTGTAAGTATGACTTATCCTGAAGTGAAAACTTTTTTATATAAATATATTATTCGATCCGATTCTCTTCCTTTGAAGGAATATTTAAACTGGCTTGGTATAGTATATCAGGAATTTAACGGTGTTGATAGCTCTAAAATTGATCTTGGTTTCGGGCTCAGTGTGGCAAATAATAGGATAGTCGTTTCCAATGTGCCTGATACTAACAGCACTAAAATGAGAGAAGGTGATATCATCAATAAATTATTCACTACCACTCTGACCCTTGAGAATGTGCAGGATGCATTTATGGTAATGTATGGTAAAAAACCTGGAGATATTTTAAAATTCACATTGACACGTAATGGTAAAGATTTCGAGGTTGATTGGAAACTTCCCGCCGCTAAAAGAAAACATAATTTTGAAATTATCAAATTTCCCAATCCCGATCAGCTTGCACTAAGGAATGCCTGGATGAAAAATCTTCCCTGATTAATTATAATAAATTACAATAGGGGATGGAAGGATATAATTTCCTCATTGCATGATAATTTGATATTACCTCATTTTCCTTCAAATTAAGGGCACAGGATATGATTATCGTCATATCCTTAACCTTTTTGGCGATCAAATCTGCATTTTAATTTTTCTAATATTAGTTTATTTCAATATTTGTCTTTACATTGATTAGCAGACTTGGCGGCATTTTAGTCTTGCCACAATATACACATCATGTATAAATTAGAAAGGAAAAGAAGTTTGAAAGTAATCCTCTTTTAAACAGAGGAATCTCATATTAAAATAACAACCTAAGTCAAAAACCAGGTACTTAAGAAAGAACTGGGAAATAACTTAAAAGAAACCTGTCTTCACGAATTATTCTTCTTCAGGCGAAACTCTTCTTTTTTTGAATCCGGTCTTGATTTCAATAATTAAAAATTAAAATCTCAGAATACTTTTTCGGTTATACGTGCAAGTACTCTGTAATAATAAATAAAAACAAAATAAAGGAACATGCAATGAACATTTACGTAGGAAATCTTGCAAAAGAAGTAACTGACGAAGAATTACAAAATGTTTTCGCCGAATACGGTCATATTAAAAGTGTCAAGATAATAAGGGATATGTTTTCAGGAGAATCCAAAGGATTTGGATTTGTTGAAATGCCCGGTGTAGCAGAAGCCCAGAAAGCTCTTGATAGCTTAAATTCTAAAGAACTTAAAGGCAAAAAGATCGTTGTTAATGAAGCAAGACCCAAAAATGAAAATAGCCGTGGCGGTGGTAATAATCGTGGCGGTAGCGGCGGCGGCGGAAGAAGAAGCTGGTAATTATTTAATTAATAAACCTGTAAGTCTCCCTTAGTGAGACTTACAGGTTGTTAAATTTATATCATATTATCTGTTAAGCAGTGTAAAGAATTTGAAATGGTTTGTGCTTATTGCTTTAACAATAAGTCTCCCATGATTGGTATAAACTTTGTCGCCTTTTCTATTAGAGATGTTGCTGTAAGTTCCTGAACTCCATATACTTCAATTTTTATTTTATAGTCTTCTCTTATTTTACCTGCTAGCAAATCAAAATCACCATCTCCTGATGCTAGTACTATTACATCTGATTGCTTTGCATAATCCAGTATGTCAATTGTAATGCCAACATCCCAGTCTCCTTTACGTGAACCGTCGCTTCTTTTTATAAAAGGTTTAAGCTTTATCTCAAATCCCAAATTCTCAATGATCTTCTGGAATTTAATCTGTTTTTCGTCTCCTTTATCAATTGCATATGCTATTGCTTTAATTAATTGTCTGCCATCGGTAACCTCTGACATAAACCGGCTGTAGTCAAAATGACAATCGTAAATTTGTTTTACTGTATAATAGATGTTCTGTATATCTACAAATACTGATACTCTTTCCAATTTCTTATCCATCACGACCTTATGAAATTCTGTAATCTTAAACTAACAGCTAATTCAGGTAAGAAACAATTATCCAGAGCAGATGTCCCCTTTATGAATTGCAACTAACAGAAATTTCAATTCTTAATCATGCCTAATTATAATATCGTTCTAAGAAAACAATTTGCGGTAGATATTAATAATTGATGACACCATTAATAATTAGTTCCAAATTAGTACATGTCCGTTTTATAAAAGTATAGCTTTCTCCAATTGAAGAAGTTTTTCCTTCCGCCAGAGCCCCCCTCCGTATCCTACAAGTTTTCCGTCTGAACCTATTACCCTGTGACAGGGAATGAGTATGGAAATCTTATTCATTCCGTTTGCATGAGCAATGGCTCGGATAGCAGCCGGTTTACCTAATGCTTCTGCCTGCTCCTTGTAAGATCGGGTTGTCCCGTACGGAATTGTCTGTAGCTTATTCCATACTGCTTTCTGAAAATCAGTCCCTGGGGTGTGTAATGAAATTGAAAACTCTTTTCGATTCCCTGCAAAGTATTCTTCTAGCTGTCGTCGTAATAAAGGGAAAAATTTATTCTCGCCCTGTATCACAACAGCATTAAAATTCTTTGATAACTGAATCAATTCAGATTCAAGCATTCGGCGGTCAGTAAATTCAAGTAAACAAATCCCTTCATCAGTTGCTCCTGCAATCATGGTCCCTAATGGCGTTTCAATTCGGGTAATATCAATTATCGCTCGCTTCTTGCTGTTTTTGGGTGAAACCCCAAAAACAGATTTGAATGAATCCTGAAATCCACTCAGTGATTCATACCCTGACGAAAGTGCCGTATCGGTTACTGAATTTCCATTTTGAATTTTCTTAAATGCGGTATTCAACCTGTACATTCTCTGGAATAAATGAAATGTTATACCATGATTTTTTAGAAACCATCTGCGGATCTTACTTGGTTCAATACCCCTCTTGCGTAAATCATAATCATGAAGTTTAATGGATGGATCATTCTCAATTTCATTAACAATTTGCGAAAAACTTTCAGGCATTTTGCCAGAATAGTTGAGAGGAGTGCAAATTTTACAGGGCCGGTAGCCCCTTTGTAATGCCTCCATTGCTGTTGAGAAGAATTCAACATTTTCCGGTTTTGGCTTCCGAGCTGTACAAGTCGCTCGGCAAAAAATACCTGTAGTTTTTATTCCTGCAAAAAATACTCCTTCAAAAGTCGCATCTTTGGTATATAGCGCCCGATACATTATGTCATCTGTAAGCATATTACCTGTTCTTTTTTTAGCAAAGATATCAGGTTTTTATAAGTACCGCAACCGGAAATTTAACAACTATTTTTTATGCACTTTTCCTTATTTAATAAGGTTCATTTTTATGATTTTCAAAATTTTGGCACTTTCGTTCAACGGAGATACAATTATTAATAGTAAACAAATGCCTGAGGGATGATTACTTCCACTCCAGCTTAATTTTTATGTTTTGGGCTGCATAAGCGTCATAAAGACCACTTCCATCAGTGAATAGATAGATGGCTATATTTGTGGTCTCAAATAAATTATAATAGAATTCTGCTCCATCGGACCATCATCATCAATACAATCATAATTACTTGTTTTAATTACGCAATATCTTATAACCAATCCGGTTGCCATTGCTTTATCATCGCTAAATGCAACTCTGAATCCGCTATGCAGGTTATATAACAAAGTATCATATTCCATTATGGCATTGTCGGTTCCATCAATATATATTTCATTGAGTGCCCTGGGAATAACTCATTTAAGACACTTAAACATATTGATATATATCACACAAGGCATTGATACTATTGACTTAATTTTAATTTTATTTGAATCTCCTTTTATTATACTACATACCTAATAAATGCACTGCTGTCCAAAATAATATTAAGGGATATTAAAAAGCGTAATATTTTGCTTAATTGGACGAATATGAATAAATGATTTATAAAAGAAACATAATGTGAATGTAATAGTGTAACTTTTTATATTAATTATTGTAATTTTTAGATTAAATATTGGGCAAGGTTATGAAAAATAAAATTATCCTTTTTTCTTTAATTTTTACATCCCTAGGTCTAGTTCAGGGATGTTTCTCCTCTGGTACTTACCAGGTTACTGGTGGCCAGAATAATAATTATCAGGATAATAGTTATCAAAATAATTCAACTTATCCAGAGTATAATGTTGATGACCTTAATCAGTATGGCTATTGGCAGGATGTCTATCCCTATGGAAGATGTTGGCGCCCCTCTGTAGTAGCTGATTGGACTCCCTTTACCAATGGACATTGGGCTTATGATGGTAGTAATTGGGTCTGGGTCTCTTATGAACCGTTCGGATGGATTGTTTATCACTATGGTAATTGGGAAAATACTCCTGATTATGGTTGGGTTTGGATTCCCTCCGATGATCAATGGTCTCCCGCTCGTGTTCAGTGGTTCGACTATGGTGATCAGGTCGGCTGGGCCCCACTAAGACCTGATAATCGCTCCTGGCCGGAACCTTGGGAAAATGGTGGAGGAAAAGTATGGACTGTTGTAAGACTGCAGGATTTTACAAATGAAGATATTCATACATATAAAGTCGTTAATGTTAACCATACTGACAACAACATCCGTATTGAACATCGGGTTCCTGAAGTTAAAACTGTTCAACAGTACGTCAGACAACCTATTCAGGTAGTAAGGATAAATAGAGTTCCTGTTGTAACTCCACCGGCCTCTACAACACGAAATCAGTCCAATCCTCCGGTCTCAAATAATAATCCGCCTAGAGTCAATCCTCCGGTTCAAAATAATAATCCACCTCGAGGTAACCCGCCTGTTACTACTAATCCTGGACGCAAGGGCGTAAAACAAATATATAATATTCAGATTCCGCCGCAGGAAAAAGTGAAAGTGGACAGAAACCGCCCTAAGGTTGAAAAGAATGTTCTGGTAAAAAAAGATCCGGGAAAACAGCAGCAGAACAATAACCAGAAACAAAGAACTAATGAGAAACAAAACAGCAATAAAGACAGGAAGTAAAAATCCGGTATTATCCTTTATATATAAGGCTTAAACTGGTAGGTTGAACGGATAAATTATTTTATTATAATATCAAACCCATTCAGCAATGATATTGCCTCGGGCATTGTGAAAATGGTTTTCTTCATCTTGCAAAGATTAGGGTTAATGTTATAATTTATTGCATTTGAAAAATTTGTAAAGGATAGAACTGATCCGTTAAATCTGCTGTGGTAAAGATCTGAATAACTAAGGACTGCTTTCGATAAATTAGCTTCAATAAAATCGATCTCTCTGGCCGAACATTCAGTCATATTTAAATTACTTAGTTCCATCTTGTAAAAACTGCTGTTGTCCAGTTTGCATTTGGTGAAGCTGAACCTGTATGGCTTTTTAAGTACAGTCCAGTCTACTCCAACCATCTTGGTTTCCTTGAATTCAATATCCAGAAGTCGCGATCCTGTAAAGGAACTTAAACTCATATCGCACTTTTCAAATGTACAATTTTCAAACTCACAGTCGATAAATCTCGTTTTATAAAAATTACAGTCAGTAAATTGACATTTGTAAAATTCAGTTCCTAAAAATTCTTTTTCAAAGTAATTGACTTTAAGAAATTCTCTTTCACCATAGAATTTATCTTCCCACTCGGGTTGCTTTTCCATATAATTCTTATAAAAGATATAATATTTATAATCGTTTAAATTAACTATTTATATGCCGTCTCAAAAATGAAGCAATACTTTTTTTGGATTGATAAAATTTAGACGGGCACTTGACCCTATTTAACCTTAGCTAATCTTTCTATTGTAGTCTTAACTATTCCGCTATACTTTGCTATAATTTTGTAAAAATAAACCCCGTTTGCTAATTCATCACCATCATGATCCTTGCCATTCCAATAATATTTATTAAATCCCATCTGTAATTCCGATGGGGGAATTGAAATTTCATTTATCATTCTTCCCGCTACTGTAAAGACCTTTATTTTTAATTCATCAGGGACACTCTGCCCCCGTATCTCAAATGTAAAGTAAGTATCATTCTTAAACGGGTTGGGATAGTTATAAACATTTGTTATATCAGCCGTATTATAAACTATAAAATCGTATTTATGCGACGCAGTATCGGAATAATTATTGGATGGATCTCGTGCTGAAATTTCAAGTGTATGTTTTCCATCTGCTATTTTTGGTGTCCATTTGATAATAGCTTGGGAATTAGGATATGGTATGTATGAGAATTTTAGATCTGGATTCGAAAAACTGAGCGGTACATTGTCAAATTTAAGCGTTGTAAATGATGTCGTATCAAGGGCAATTGGGCTGTTGTCCTTTAATGTAATTAAAACTTCCGGCCTGGCAGAAACTACATCTCCATTATATATTTCCTTTCCATCAAAGGTAATGTTAATAATTGGTTTGCTTGAATCTCTTGTAATATAAAAGCCCTTTTCAGCAATATCATTAAATGTAAATAATTCATCATGCGGCATAGTCAAAATGACTTTGATCTTATAAAGTGTAGCTGGCATCCAGGAAGTTGTATTAATTTGGTTGATATATATTATAGAGCTGTCTTTTGGAATCGAAATCCTGCTTGTCAAAAAAACAGAATCAGCATTATTTGCATAAAATTTTAATGTAACACTATCAGCATCGGATTCTCCTAAATTATATACCTTTAGGCTGAGATTAGTAACAAAACCCTGCAAAAGTGTATCGGGTGAAAATGTAAAATTATTTCTATGAATAGATATTTCAGGTAATGATGCGTAATCCACGGCTACTTTTGTGAGTTTTAGAGGTTCAGATGCTCCCATTGTACTGTCAATATAATTCAGTCCTAACTTCAGATATTCATACTTCTGGGGATTTACATTTGATAAATCAATAAAGTAGGGGACATTTGTTTTTATTGTATCATAATATCCTGACTCTTTATTTAAACCTAATATAAAAGCATTGCATTTCCTTCTTGAACCCGTCGAATCCATACTGTATTTAAGTGAGTTCCATTTCAGCGCAGGACCAATATCCGTTGTTAGAACATATCCTTTGGTACCTTTAGTCAATGAATCTGTTAATAAAGCCCCATATTCTTTTGAAGTAAATGGTTCAGTATTTTTTATTAGACTATTGCCCCCCGCCTTGTATGACATATTGTACGTTTCAAATAAATTTAACTGCTTATTTATTGAGGAATAGCCTTTTATCCCGGAATTGTTTATAGAAAATGTCAAAAGATTACTACTGTTGGTATCAGCATTATCAAAAATTAATGCTTTCCAGAAATATTCTCCGGTAGGTAAATGAATATTCCATCTTACAATTCCATCTACGGATTCCAAAACTGGTGATAATATCCTTGCTGATGAGTTTAATAAAATGCTTGTATCAATCATTATCCTGTAATCATAATTCTTCCCGGTATAACTACCGCTATTTACAAGCGTAAATTTAATTTTATTTGAATTTGTCGTATATCCGTTTACTGGTTCTACAATATTAGGTCGATTATTGTCAAATAAGGAAAGATTGATAGTTGACTGGTTATCGCTGTGATCTGATTCTTCTATATGATTATCACTATTTACATCAATCAGCAATTTATAAAGGCCCGCTTTATCAGGCATCCAGTTAAAAAGCACAGAATCAATTCCGCAAAAACTACCGCGTTTAATTACACCTATCCTATGAGACGAATCAATTTGAGTTTGATATAAACTGACTTTTACTGAATCACTAAATATAACTCCCGAATTATGGATATATGTTTTTATCAAAATATTGTTCCCAATTATTGGGACGGATGGTGTAATAATAAAATCATTTGGACTAACTTGGAAATCAGCCGATTTAGGAATAGCTAACTCAAGTGCGGGGTCTCCTAAAAGTGAAAATAATGCAGTCTGTGATGATATATATTCAGTATTGCCTCCTTTTGTTTCGCTGTTTAATATAGCACTTCCGATAAGATTATTTCTTTTACCGAAAATTTCATCAAATAGACTACTATTTAAATAAGCACTTGCCTGCCACCATTTTAATCCTTTACTTCCAAGAAAACCAATACTTCCTTTTCCCATTACTTGATTAAACTTATCTCCGAAAGAATCCTGATTGTTAATGTTCTCTAGGTCGCTTGTTGCACTGCTTATAAAGGGTAGTCTTGCTCCGTTATCCAAAAGGGATATATCATCATTTGTAAATGTAGAGTTCCATTTCCCACTGCTCCCATAATAATTTATAAAAATGCTTCCTTTATTAATTGCTTCCCTTATTTGTATTTTATCGCCTTGATATTTTAATAATTCCGGTTTATTTGGATATCTGTAAACTTTGGAAGCTGTTATTCCATTTGTCTTGAGGTAAGTCGAATCTAAAAATTCGCTTTGATCATTATACCAGTAACTGGCTTCATCTTCAGTCGCTTCTCCTCCTGAAATTAAAAGTACATTCTCCCTCCAGCCTTTACTATTGTCTCCTGGATAATTAATTATTTTATCTATAAGAGCATTTCCCTCATCGACTGTACTGCATGATAATCTCCCGATTGCTAAATCTGGCACCAGGTCATTGCCTTCTACGCAGGCTATTAGATTATCACTTGCAGACTGACCATATGAATATGTCTCAAAGGGAATTGATGGAATAAAATTAGGACGGCTTTCTGCCAATATATGCCGGTAATCATAATTCATCTCCCCTAACAATGTAACGAATGTCGGAGCTGGTCCCTGCCAGTGTTCAAATGCATATTTTACAAAATCCCGGAGTGCCATGGGGTCTGTTAAACCGTATGAAAACTCATCATATATATCAAATACATTTACAATTTTAACTCTTGGACTGGTAAAGCCTGCTAAATGCTTTGATCTGAAATCTGCTAATCTTTTTGCAGCTGACATAAAGTCTGGATGCGTTATTATAATATAATCTGCTCCCTGTACAACACTTCTTAAATTGGATCCATTGCTTTTTTTAATTGAATCCGGCGATAAATATGAATCACTTGAATAACAGAAATATTCAGTCCTTAAACCAATGGAATCGGTAAATTGCACAGAATAATCGGCATTATTCGTAATTAGTGGATTACGGATCAGCTCTCCTCTGGATGGAATAAAAATCTCCATATCATTTCCATGCCAGTTAAATAAATTATATGTGTTTTTTCCTAAACGGTTTGGCGGACTTACAAATGTATATTGATTTCCATTAACATCATTCCATCTCCAGTAATCAAGTTCAAACCAGTTTACACTGGCTACATCATTTCCGTCAGCTGGACAAATATCGGCATCCATCAAGACTTCAAATTTATTATCGCTTCCCTTTAACAAAACACCAGATGTACCATTTAAAGAAAAATTGAAATTTCCTTCTATTGTAGTTGAGTTCTGTCCTTTCCACTTTTGCCCTGCTATAATAGAATTATTAATTTTTACTTTTGCACTATGAGTAAATCCATTGCAGCTTTCATTTGTTATTCCTTGCATGTTGACTCGTACAGTTGCCTGTGGGAATGCAATATTTATTTTATTGGCAATACTGTCTGTAATCAGATGCATGAATACTTCATATGGATGCCCGCCCCGGGCTTCTGCATTTGCCCAAAACCAGAAATCTCGGTGATCATCCGGTGCATCCCCAAGTCTTTCATAAAGACTGTCTCTTTCATAATGAGTTGTCTGTAATGTCGTCGTTATCAGATTATCAGAATTAGTGGGATGGCCGTCCTTTATTCTATATCTATTAACTGAATCTGCTTGGTATGAAAACCAATATACATTCAAATTGTTATATATATTTAAATACGTATATGGAGTAGTCGGCTGTGGAGGCAGTCCTATAAATTTGAAATAATCCGTCGAATCAAACAGACCATTATTATTTACATCAACAATATCAATCGGGATGCTGATCCCGTTGTTTATCAGTTCCAGGTTACCCTGTATAAGACTGTTAGCAGGTACTCCGGCTTTTATCAGGTCGGCATATGTTACTCGATAAATCCCTTTTTCCTTAACAAATATCTTATAATAATTTTTATTCGGATTGTACCAGAATGTGTCCTGCCCTAAACTGTTTGGATTTATATTTAAACTAGACTTGCTGTTTGATGCCTTAGACCCTTTGGGGTTTATAAATGAAAAATTAATAAACTGAGCTTCAGCATATAAATTGAATAGCAATAGTAAAGATAATATCTTCACTTCAGACCTTAAAAATTTTGAATGTAAGTTCCATATATCTTTCCTCCGGCTCTTATAAATGAATATATGTCTGTTTTACCTCCCGTTGTCTGAACAGGTGCAATTCCTCCGCTCCAGACTATAGGTGCTTCTGAACAGGTCCAGTCAACCGTAAATGTACCGCTGTTATATACTACAACAGAAATCTGGGCGCCATTAACAGTATTGATCATGTTAAATGTTGTATTTGCAGTCAGCGATTTTATCTTGGTGTTTCCCATGCTCCAGTCTATTGTAATAGATAATAAAGTATCTTGAGAAGCGTATATTCGCCCTGTTGTTTTAATAGACGTGCTATGAAACTCCTGCGCAAATCCCATTGCGCTAAATAATATGATAAATAAAATAATAGGTTTCATTTTAATCCTTTCTGAAATTATTGGTCGGTCCATACACCCCATGTATTAGCATCATCCGATCCTAAACCAACTGGGGCTGCCGTTTGTTGAAAAAATGAATATTGAATATGCAGTTTCTCCAGATGAGAACCCATAATATGTCCGATACCGGCTGTCCCTGTACAGTGAGTCCATCTGGTAGGTAATGTCGAATTAAAGATGATGTCCAGACTTACTGCTCCGTTTATCTTGCAATTAAACATATCAAATTCGCAATTATTCGAAATTGTTGTTGTCTGGAAAAATGTCACTTCCGAATTCAGACAGCTTATTTCAGTAAACCCTGTTAATGTAAGTGATATAATTGCCAGATTACATCCCCTGAAAAACAACATAGGAGTATGAGTAATATCGGCTCCGCCATTAATAGTTATTGAATTAAAAGCAATCTTGGTGTCTCCCTCTATATGCACATTTGCATATCCTCCTGTTAAATAAAAATTGTGACTGTTAGACCATATCGGACTAAAACATTGATGAAAAAATATATCAGGAGCTCCTCCCGCGGTTGCACTTACATTTATGTATATCGTTCTCGGAACCCAGGCTCCATCCGAACCCAGTAAACAATCAATAAAATAACAGTTGCTTACTATCGGATTTGTTGCTGTCCCTACATTAATATTATTTTCCAACAAACAATCTTTCACATAATATAACGCTTTTACAGTGTGCCCTGTCAGCGATAAGTTTCCCGTTAATCTGCAGTTTTCAATGATACCCGTGGATGCGGTTATATATATTGCTCCCGATATCGTTACTGCTTTTGAAGATATCCCAACTATGGAAATATTTTCGGTGGATATTGTTAATGAATCAGTGTAATTTCCAGGATATATCATTATTGTACTGTTCGCATCAGCAGAATCAATGGCCGGTTGAATTGTTGAAAATCTTAATACCGTTCTATCTGACTTGATTAATATCACCCCGCTGTCTTTTTCTATTATGACAGGTTCTTTATCAAAAACTGGAGGGGGCAATCGGCCTATATTAATACTATCTGAGAGGCTGGTTGCGGTTGTGTTAAAAGAACCCGCACTCTTCTGAGGAAAGATGTTTGCAAAACATATCAAAATAATAAATATAACCAGTCTCATTTTCGATTCCTTTATTAAATTTTTGTTAACATTATAAATCTGAGATTATATTCTGATAAATATCCTGTCCTTTAATGTCTGTAACCCGTCATTCGCTATTTCGATATTTGTTTCGGAGTATGGGCTGACTTACTCATAATAGTGTCTTGTACAACCCTGTTAGGAATAACTGGTTTTCCAATAAATTCTATTGCTTCTTTTGGATTAATAAAACCTGTCGCAATAAAATCCTCTGTGAACTTATCCTTTATCTTTGTCGTTGATATATGGCTGAGAGGATCAGTATCAAAACTAATCTGAACAACAATTTTATTATTAAAAAGTAATTCCCTGCTAATAGGATTATATTGATATGGTGCCGCTTCCAGAGAAGTCCCGTTTACATATCGCATTATGAAATGACCGGTTACATTGACCGGCAGGGGAGGGAAAAATTTGTTATTCGTATATATTGAAGCATCAAATGTCAGCTTGTTAAAAGGCTGATTTAATGAATCAGGATAAGGAAGAACTAAAATATTCTGCATCTTCTCCTGTATCAGACTAAGAATCTTATAATTAGCCTTCTTGTTATATGGTACACCAAAATTATAAATCTGTGTTGGTAACCAGGGCTCTCCTGGTTTTCTGAAACTAACCCCGTCTCTTTCTATATAAACAAATTTCTTTCCTTGATATACTTTCTCCTTTATCTTGTAATAGCCTGCATATGATAATTCAACTTTAATATATTCCGGACTCGACTCAATAAGTTTAATTGTCTGCGCTCCGGAGGATAACTGAGTGATATATATAATTATTAATGTTGGTAACAAAAACCTCATCTAAATCCTTGTTAATTTTAAAATCAAACTAAATCCCAATCTACTTCTTTAAAGTGTAATTTATAAAATTATTTGATAGGAAATTACATGCTTTGATAATTTTTATTCTTAGTCGTCAATTAGTTCCGGTAACGTATGGGAAATTCATTATATATGATTCTTTGAATGCAAAGGGGATAAGTTCTGAGGCTCTGAAAAGCATGCTATAGTCTATGTTATTTACACCAAATAATATTGACCGTGCATCATATCCCAATAAGCGGAGATATGCTGTATAAAAAGCACTTTCCTGTCCTGTCGCACTGTAAACTGCTACTGATGAGTCCGAGGGGACTGTCTGAAGATAACTGGTGCTTCTGAAATCTGAAGGATCAGGAAATACTTGATAGAATACCGATCCTATAAGATGATAAGTATTGGTTACATAAGGATTAGAGGAGTATAATATAATTGGTCCGGTACAAATTGTGTACTGATTCGGACTAATGTGCAGCCAGTAATTAAATGTCATCGCTGTTTGTGAGTATACTGAAGAATAATCCTCATCAAAACCTGCTCTAATTAGTCCATCAACTCTATCTTTTAAAAGATCTTGCATTGACTCACCTGGTGTTTTTAAGTTGATCACCGGAAGGGGAGTGTATTCTCTCTTGCTGTATGATGTATACGAAAAAAAGCTTGGATTATTGTAAGTGTATAATCTATCCATCCAAACTGATGTGAATAAAACATTCCAGGAGGCCATTCCATAATTCATATAATATATATTATTAAATCCTGCAAGGTGTAGTAATGAAGAATAATAAGCTGCAGTTTGTCCTGAAGCGCTTATAAGTATAACTTTGCTGAATCTGCTGTAATTTCCCTGAACATAACTGAAAAGCGAATCTTTCCCTATATTCTTTGAACCTTGTATATGACCGCTAATGAAATTAAGGCTGTCTCTCAGATCTATAATTAAATAGTCCGGCATATTATTGTAAACCTCAAGCGCTTGTATTACAGGCGGTACACTATTATTAATTATATCCCCCGCTTCCTCAAGATATAAAAGAAATTCTGCACTAGTGTCTAACTTTACATCAAAAGGAGCAGTTATCTTATCCTTCTCGCATCCTGCTAACAGAAGGATACATATTAAAAAATATATTGCAGGTATTACGTTATGTTTACTCATATGTTAGTTAACATTTTGTATTGTCCCTTTCCCTACACCTATAAATATTCCTATTACATTATTTCCAAATACATTCCAGCCTACCGCCCCGCCTGATTGAAGAAAACCATCCCCATTAGGAACATTGATTTTTGCGGAATTAAAATAAGCAGTGTATTGTTTGTCATATGCGTACACCTGTATATTCCTTATGCTGGCATAATTGCCTCCAAGATATTGTTTAGGCAGATTGTTGGTTATCACTGAGGCGGAAGTAGCATTTGTATCAGGAATGGTTAATGACGGAAATGTAGTCGCCTTAACAAATCCATTCCCTATTACCCATATAGCGCCGTATACTTCATTAGGATGGACTCTAATATTAGCTTGAATATAACCTCCTCCTGCAATATAATTTGCCTGGATTATCTCGGGAACATAAGGAACTGTGGTGGTGCTGTACATAACTGTCCCCTCTCTTTCTGCAAATAATTCGTAAGTGTATCCTTGCTGTATCAATATTTCATATAAGGGCTTATATATACCCTCACTTACATAATGAAGTGGTATAACCTGTGCGCCATTAATTTTAATATAAGCTTTTACGTCTTTAAGCTCCGCTGCTTTTATATCATATGTCTCTCCTACCGGAATTGTCTTTGTAAAAGAAACACCATTGAATACAGATCCGGAATTCAATTGTGAATTCACAACAATATATTCCTGTACCGGCATATCGCTTTCTACCAGCTGCGTTCTCTCACAGGAAGTTAATACAAACAGTAATGGTATAAAAAACAGATACTTTATCATCTTAGAATTTAAAATTAAATCCGAACGTCGGTATAAAGGGGAATAATACAAGTTGTTTCAGTTTCACTGTTTTATTTCCGTTATTATCAGTCTCTGTTGATACATATTGTGCAAAAGGATTTTGCCTGTTATATAAATTGTAAATATTTATGTATGCCTCAAAAGGCAGGTTAAATAGTGGAAACTTATAGGTTAAATTCAGATCAAGTTTATGGAAAGCGGGTAGCTGCGCATTATTTAATTCAGGATAATCAACATAAATATTTGATCCGCTGCCCGGAGAAATTTCATTGAACTGGTATTGCCCATTAGCAAAACTATATCTTTCCCCCGAAGCATATGTCCACGTCATACCTGCTGACCATCTGTTATTTATCATCCATGCAATTACAAGTGAAATATCATGCCTTCGGTCGTATTTAGGGTAAAATATTTTTCCATCGTTCAGATCGTCAAACTGCCTTCTTGTCCATGATAACGTATATCCCACCCACCCCGATATATTCCCGGCTTTTTTGTTGAAGAAAAACTCTAAACCATAAGCTTCCCCTTTTCCGTTTACTAATTCATCTTCTACAGAATTATTTGCTGAATTTAACTGAACACTGTTTTTAAATTCATATAGATTATCCATATTCCTGTAATAAGTCTCTACAGATAGTAGATAATCCTGCTCGTCAAAATAATGGTCAAATCCAAAAACATACTGTCCGGAACTGCTGGGAAATATGTTCTTTGTTGATGGATACCATAAATCTGATGGAAGTGAAATATCGTTCCTCGTAATTAAATGCAGAAACTGATGTGTAAGAGCATACGCGGCTTTAATCAAAGTATTTTCTGTTAGCGAATAAGCTAATTCTATCCTTGGCTCTGCATTAAAATATTTCTTCTCACCAAAGTAATATAACCGCGCACCTGCATTCAGCTTCAATTGTTCTGTTAAATGTGATTCTGTCTGAAAATAAAGAGCCGCTTCTATTGAATATGGGTTGTTTCCTGCATAAGGGTCTACTTCTATAAGAGGATTATATGCTGTGCTGTACAAAAGGTTATATTGATGTACAGTCATCTCAAATCCGGTCTTCAGTATATGACTTTCATGCACGTGAAGTTCAACATTCTGTTTTAATGAATAATCCCTCAGTCTTGAGGAAGCAAAATAATTATCTGTAATACTCTGAGCGCTGTTATTGAATATTAGTGTCCTGAATGAATAATCTATAAAACTTAAATCTGTTGACAATAGCAGAGATCTTGAGTTTATATGCAGCCAGTTAATCCCCATACTCAGGTTATCCCACTGTGTATTATAATTAATATCCGGAACTGACGGCGGACTGCTTAAATTGTCTTTGCTCTTTAATAAACTGATTGAAAATATATTGTCTTCCGATATTACATAATTTATTTTGGAATTCAGATCGTAAAAATTATATCTGGGTATAACACTGTTCTTGTTAAATTCTTTCTGGTATGCATCATAATACATCCCCCTTCCCGATATCATATATGTTGCATTATTCCCTATCGGCCCCTCAAGATTTAAAAAAGAATTTATTAAACCGATACCGAGTGATCCTTTATTCATTTCCTTTGTTCCGGATCTGAGCTTAATATCCAGTATACTGGATAATCGCCCTCCGTATTCAGCAGGGAACGCCCCTTTTATTAATCTGATTTCCTGGATTGCATCCGAATTAAAAGTGCTCGCAATGTTTCCTATATGAGCAGGATTATATTCCGTCACTCCATCCACTATCGTAAGGTTCTGATCCGGTGAACCTCCTCTTACATATAAACCGCTGGATAACTCACTCTCTGCCTTTACCCCCGGAAGCATCTGCAGTAATTTGAATAGATCTGATTCACCGCTTAAAGAGGGGAGCCTGGATAAAAGATCTGGCGATACATCTATATTGCTTATTAACGTTTTATCAGGTTTCTTCCCGGTAATCACTATCTCCTCTTTTTTAATTTCCTCGGGAGATAAATCAATATTCAAATGAATATTATTCATTCTTAAATCTTGCAATTCCTTAACTGTGGTTTTAAATCCGATAAACCTCGCAATTATATAATAATTTCCACGGGGAAGTTTCGGAAATACATAAAAACCATAATTATTTGAAACAGTACCCATGTAATGTCGTGAGCCGGTACTCAGACTGTCTTTGTATAAAAGTATGTTTGCCCCCATTAATACTTCCCCTGTAACAGCATCCTTAACAAATCCTGAGATATTATATTCTTTGCTCTGCCCTGCTATCTGTAGATTTAAACAGAATAATAAAAGAATTGCTAATATTTTCCAGAGTAATGCCAAATATCAAAACTCCATTTTAATGAAAAATATCTAATTATTATTTAAATCTAAAGGATTCTTTTTCAAAAAACGTTTTTTTACTCCTTTTATGGCTTTACCTTTATAAAAACCTGTCTCTCCAAAAAAAAATAAATCCTATATAGTAGTTAGGTCGCAATTCCGGAAAAAAGAGAAGAAATAAAGTTTTCTCTTTTTTTTAAAATCAGTACCCACCTGTTATGTTAAATGTCAAGCGATATTTTTAAGAGCATCCTTTTTTCACATTTATTTGAAAGAGATAAGCCTTATTAATCACTTACCTCTTTCCTGGTTTTTAGGGCAAATTCTTCTCTATTAAATAAATTCAACCTGTTATAAACAGTTCCGCGATTATTTATATAATCTTTATCTTTCGGACTGCAAGAAGCAAATTTTGTTTTCATAAATAGCGCCGTAATCTACAGAAAGCAAATAAATGCAAGTTAGGTAAAACGGTCAGCTATAGTAATAAAATTTATTTAATGGATATTTATAATTAATTTCTATTTCACTGATAGCTTGTATTCTTTTTCATTCTTCCAGACAAATCTGATCCTGTTGAGCAGCTTCCTGGCTATCTTTATTATTGCCTTCTGCTTACACATCCTTTTTATATAATTATTATAGGATAATAGTAAAGCAGGATCTTTCCTTATTGCTATCCAACCGGATTCAATAAGCAGGTTCCTCAAATACCTATTGTGCTGATTCTTTATTCCAAGATTACTGACTTTCTCTGCGCTTGATACTATCGCGGGAATCAGTCCTACAAAACTTGCCAGTTTATCTAAGTCCGGGAATCTCTTCATATCTATCACCTCAGTATATATGCTAACCGCTGTAGTGAACCCTACCCCGGGAACACTACATAACAATAATATAGTGTCATTTATATTATACTTACTGCAATATGCCCTGAGCAGTCGTGTAGTCTTAGTTAACAAACCTCTTATTGTCTGCAGTTCATCAAGGTAAATCTTCAACTGTTCTTTCCCTGGTTCATAGGCAAAATCAAGATTCTGTAAGTATTCAATAAACCTTCCCGACCAGTGTCCCATTTGATAATGTTCCGGATATTTATGTCCGTAAAAAGTAAGGTAGCTCTTAATCTGATTTTTAATCCTTGACTGCTTTCTGGTTAACTGGTGCCTGGTTCTGACTAATGATCTCAACTCCTGCTGGAATACCTCCGGAACATATATCCCTTTTAGCGACCGGTTCTCTAACTCCCGGCTTAACTTTCTGGAGTCAATACGGTCAGATTTTGTTATCTTTTCCTTTGCGCTCCTCGGGATATCTGTTGGTGAAACTATTATGTTATTAAATCCTTGTTCCTTCAATTCTCTGTCAATAGAATACCCGAAATAACCTGCTTCATAAACACTGAGATAACTTCCACCAGGATAATTTCCTCGCATATATCTGGCTAACTCAATTGACGATGGATTCATTGAAAATGTCTTTAATACTACTTTTCCTGATCGAATTGTTACTGTCCAACTCCTTTGATGTACGTCTATCCCAACAAAAAAGAATTGATTATTAAAATCCAGTTTTTTATTTTCACTATGCATGTTGAGTGTCCTTTATATTTTTGTTGTTTGATTATAATAAATTTATCAAAGGACACTCTCTTTTTTTATCTTACCTGTTACTCTTACAATTATACTATTTCGTTAAACTAACTAATTGCTTTCTTTTAAACATAGCTTCTACT
>JARLHC010000144.1 GCA_031292455.1 Ignavibacteriaceae bacterium | reverse complement strand
TTTTTCTTCAGCAACTGTCAATGAATCTTGACCGCCAATAATGTCCACATTTAATTCAACTTTTTTAGTCTTCATAATTAAAATAGAACTGTGTTATTCCTTAAATCTGTCCTGAATCATTCGATCAATAAAACCAACAAAATCTTTCATCTGACTAAAAAATTCCTCTACCTGTGTTTTTGTCAGGTATACAAAGTCATGATAGTCAGAAGCAACTCTTCTGTTATATGATTCATCAAGAATTTCTCCGACGTCTACTGGAACTTTACCGGTTTTAATATATTCTTTATTAAAATACCCAATAAGCTGTCGGTGCTTTGAAGTTGAAAAACCGTCAAGTAAAAGAAGAGCACCTACAATATAAAATCCCGCATAGTACACTCTGTTCATAGCGGCAGAAAGCATCTTGTTGTCAAGCATCTTCTTAATATCATCTAATGCTTCAAATGCTCGGTCTCTTTTGTACTGAATGTAATCGCTTAATGGCCTTTCATTCATCAGACTGCAATCCCATATGATAGAACATCTTTAAGGAAAGGCATAAGCCTATATGTTTGGTTCACTTCTTCAGAAGAGAAGAATTTTACATCAAACTGAATATCTCTTTCTAAACCAAATCTGAAGATATCTTTATAAATTATTCTTTCTTCCTGCCAATCAATTTTTCTTTGAGTGACAATAAGGATATCAAAATCAGTATCTTCCTTTTTTGCATATACCCTTGAACCGTAACAATAAATTTGTTCAACTAAGGAGCTGTCTTTGCATAGGATTTGATTCTTAAGTTCAGAAATTATCTTATAATCTTTAGGGCTTAATGTATTATTCATAATGATTAAGATTTACTTAGCATAATTTACATAATTTTTATATTCAAGGTACAATTCTTTTTTAATCTTCGGAACCCTTTCCATATCTTTCCCCTTCAAATTTTAAAAAATAAAGTATAGTCCGATGCTCAAGTCCTTATTCCTTTTTTTACTACAATCATTCAAAACAAACACACAACTCAAATTAGAAATTTTGTTTCTACAGAAGCAGCTTGAAATCTTCCAGAGGTCAAACCATAGAGTGAAAATTAAAGGAAGTGAAAGAATGTTCTATACCATTATGAAAGGATTACTCCAAAGCTGGAAAGAAAGGCTGGTTGTGTTAGTCATAATAGAACATCATCGCAGAAAGTTAATCCATTTTAATGTTACTAAGAATCCAACTTCAGAATGGACCATTTAACAAATAAGGAATATGCTGTTTGATTACGTAGCTCCCAAATATCTGATCCGTGACCGGGATAAAAAATATGGAAATTTGTTTAGTGAGGGAATCAACAATTTCGGAATAAAGCAAATTATTACAGCATACAGATCTCCCTGGCAAAATGGTTATTGTGAGAGAGTAATCGGAACTATAAAACGGGAATGTCTCGATCATGTAATTGTATTGAATGAAAATCATCTGAAGAGTATTCTTGACAATTATGTTTCTTACTACAATAAATATAGACCGCATTTGGGAATCAATAAAGACTCTCCCGAAGGAAGACAAGTTCAAACAGAAGGAATAATTTATAAAGTTTCAGCTGTCAATGGACTTCACCACGTTTATTTTAGGAAAGTCGCCTAATAATTTTCAAGAGTATAAAAATGTTAAAAATAATTTCAGGGATTACTATTTCCTTTTCAGATTAAATTATACAAAATATGACAATATAAGATTTGATAGTTTGGAAAAGTCAAATGTAAAACGTTAAGTTTGAAAGAAAGGTTTAGAATAAAAACTGATTTTTTTATAAGATAAAGTTTTGACTAGGCACAGGGATTTTTAACTTTAATTACAATATTAATATATGGAGGCAAAAATGAAGTTATGTTTACTTTTTTTAGTGATATTTGCGGGCATCATCAACGCACAGGTCCCAATTTTACATGCTGATAGAATTGATACAAATTGGTACGATGTTTATTCTGCTTTTCCTACTGGTTCAACTAATAATAAAATATATGAAAATGAAATAGCTTATGATATTAATACTACAAATCCTTTAGGAATTAATATCTATAAGCCGACCGTATTCTCAGCAAGCTGGGAATTAAATGGAACAACATATTATTGTGATTCAATAGATGGTACATACGGCAAGCATAAAATTCCTTATACTATTACATATGAAGGAGGTTCGGATAGAATAAATTATTTAATCTTTGATAATCGAATTAGTAATGCAGCAAATTCTCATTCTACCCAGTGGGATCACTGTTATGCAGTAGCTTCTATATTGTGGGCAAATGGTATAAAGAAGTGGGAAATTGTAATGAGATCATCTTATAAAGAATTTGCTTCAATGACAGCTAATGATACAAATTCTGCTTTTAATTCCGCATTTACCTCCAATGTAACAGCAGTAATTGTTCCTTGGCCCGGATATTCAAGTTTTGTTGAAGATTTTAATTATACTCAAACAAAGTATCCAAGTGTGCAATTTTTCTTCGCTCATAATGAAAATGCTTTTCAAGAATATTCATCGGATGGATTGAGTTATATGCCTTATGTAGTAACTGGTGGAGCGGGAACAATACAAAATAATGATTCCTACGGTGAACATTTCTGGTTTTGGGATTCGAATATAAAAGATACAATTTCGTCTTCATATTCTATATCTACCATTGCATCAAAAGTAAATTATGTAAAGACAAAGCTCAATTGCTCCTGGTGGGAAGCGATTTATAGATGTGCAATGACAGGAAGTAGAAATGAACCAAATAGATGTGATTCTCCCCATGACCTTTATAATGGCTTTGGAAAGATTGATACTGCAGTGGCTATTACATACTCTGGGTCTATTCCAATTAATCCATTTACAAATCAGGAAACTTTATCTATAACCCAACCAATTAGGGATGAGACTATGTATTTTGGAAGTCTGGATACTATCAAATGGTCTGCTTCAAGTAATATTTCAAAAGTAAAAATTGAGTATTCGGTACATTCAGGTACTTTTTTATGGCATACGATAACTGATTCTGTAGATGCATCTGTTGGAGAATATGTTTGGACTATTCCTGACTCATTGTCGTATCATGGTAAAATAAAAATTTCTGATTATAATAATAACTTGATATATAGCTCTAGTTCTGAGTTTAGTATTGTACCTTATAAAACCTTAACTCTTACCGCCTTAATTGAAGCAATGTACGCAGCTAGTGGCACTTCAATGACTATGTCTCCTTCGGTAACTGTCGAGTTGCGCAACGCCTCAAACTATGGTTTGGTTGAATCCCAAACCAGTATATTAAGCACAGCCGGAGTAGGACAGTTCTATTTTGCAAATGAAATAGACAATACTCCATACTATATTGTATTTAAGTATTTGAATACAATTGAAACCTGGAGCGCAACTCCACAATGTTTCACTAATGGTATACTAAATTATGATTTCACAACAGGGCTTGACAAGGCATATACTGATGGAAGCAATCCACCTTTGGCACTACAGAATAATAGCAGCAAGTACTGCATTTACAGCGGTGATTGTAATCAGGATGGTTTTGTTACAAGTGATGATTTTACCGGATTAGATAATGATTATAATAATAATAGTTATCATCTTGTAAATGACTTAAATGGAGATGGATTTATTACCATGGATGATTATACATTTATTGAAAATAATAATAAGAAGGGTATCCAAAGGCAGGTTCCTCCGGGGTACCTAGGAAAGCTTGTTATTAAGAATGCTTCGCAGAATTGTACAGTACCAAAGGAATTTGTTTTATGCCAGAACTATCCAAATCCCTTTAATCCGACAACAAAGATAGACTTCGAAGTTCCTGAAGAAGCAAAAGTAGTAATGGCAGTTTATAGCATTACAGGACAGAAAGTAATTGAGTTAGTAAACCAGGAAAAATCGGCAGGATATTACACCGTAAATTTCAATGCTTCTAAATTATCTTCTGGAGTTTACATTTGCCGCATGACTGCGAATGGTAAAGCTACAGGGAAAAATTTCTCTTCAATTAAGAAAATGATGCTTCTAAAGTAATTGCAATATTTGGAGTCAGCCGGTAATTACCGGCTGATTTAAATTGAGGTTAGAGCACTAGTTTTAAGGCGGTGGAGATTAATGGTACCGATGAGGCCTTCGAAGAATTTATCGAGTTCTCGCTTCCCTTTTATAAGCAACTATAGCTCAGCAGAGGTTATCTTCTCTTCAACAAATAGCACTACCAAACACTGGACATCATCCCATGCATCTTTTTAAAAAGTTCATCTAAGAGATATGGGACATATGGTTTTTATGGGATATGTGGCATGCATTTTATACTAAAAAACCTCAAATACGCTTAAATAAGCAATATTTGAGGTCTTTATTATCTTTGCGGAGAGACAGGGATTCTACTTTGCATTTTAATAAAAAATGAAATAACTCAGTAAAAAGCTTAAAAAACAATAAGTTAATGAGCTTTTTCATCAATAATTTCTACCTGATTTTCCCCCTATTTCCTCATGAATCCCGTCAGACATGGCACGTTTCTGGCACGCCAAAGATTTTATTTCTTTTTCCTTCTTGGAACTATTTTTCTGCTCTTTTCTATATATTCATCGATATCAGATTTT
>JARLHC010000143.1 GCA_031292455.1 Ignavibacteriaceae bacterium | reverse complement strand
GGAATACTGTAAATGTAAAAAGGAAAAGAAGGACGAATATTTTATTCATATTTTTTTTAATTATAAGTATAAGATTAACAGGCAATCAAATCAAATGATTTATTATTCTCTAAAATCTTTCCCTGACATAGGTTATCGCCTGCACTTTCAACTGTAACAGTACAAAATTCGTTCACAAGTAAAGGATCAAAATCGAGAGCTACCCTTACATAGTTTGACGAGAAACCCTTTATTCTCCCTTTATCGTTTTCAGATTCAAATAAAACTCTAAGCTCCTTCCCTTCCATCGATTGGTAGAAAAGATTCTTCTTCTTATCGCTTAGAATCCTTAACATGTTGTTTCTTCTTTTTCTTTCAAATATATCCACCCTTCCGCTCATCGTAATAGCTTTCGTATCCGGGCGCTCAGAATAAGTAAACACATGCAGGTATGAAACAGGCAGATCTTTTATAAAATTATAAGTTGTAAGGAAATCCTCTTCAGTCTCTCCGGGAAATCCGGTTATAACATCAACCCCTATACCCAGACCGTTTATCATTTGGTCAGCTTTATGGATCAGATCGGAATACATCTCTGTTTTGTATCTCCTCTGCATAAGCTTCAATATTTTAGGGCTCCCGCTCTGCAGCGGTATATGAAAATGCCTGCACATTTTATCACTCTGAGCCGTTAGGCGAAGTATATCATCAGATAATAAATTTGGTTCAATTGAACTTATCCTTATGCGGAAGTTCCCGTCAATATCTGTCATTCTGCACAACAGATCATATAGCTTTGTATTTAACGATTTACCATAATCACCTACATTCACTCCTGTAAGTATAATTTCTTTGTAACCGCTCTTTATAAGCTTACTGAATTCCGCCAGTACATCATCCGGATCCATGCTTCTGCTCCCTCCCCTTGCCATGGGTATGGTGCAGAATGTACACTTATAATCACAGCCATCCTGTATTTTGAAGTAGGCCCTTGTTCTTGTATCGGCATCGGTCGAATAGGAAGCACCAAACTCATTGGTCTGGCTAACAGGTGAGACATAAATGCATGCCATCTCTTTCTTTTCGAAATTATCCAGCAGAGAAAAGAGTTTTAGTTTTTCATTACTCCCCAGTACAGCATCAACACCCTGTATTTGCGATATTTCTTCAGGACGTAGCTGTGCGTAGCATCCTGTAACTATAACATAAGCGTTGGGGTTTTGTCTTAGAGCCCGCCTCACTAACTGGCGGCATTCACGGTCGGCATGTTCTGTAACTGTGCACGTGTTAAGAACATAAATATCGGCTTTCTCTTTAAACTCAACTACCTGGTAACCCTTGCTAAGAAACTGGCTCCCGATCGTAGAAGTCTCTGAGAAATTCAGCTTGCATCCTAAAGTATGTAAGGCAACTTTTTTACCCATCATATCATTTAAAATTACAAAGCGGGAATGATCCCGCTTTGTATCTTAATAAATAATTAAGAATTATTTCTTCTCCGAAGAGGACGGACGATTATCATCCGGAACTTCAAAGATAGGGAAATCAGAAGTATCAATAGAACCTGTATCTACATTCAATATATCCTGGACTGTTACTCTTTCCAGTTTATGTTTATCCAGATATTCTCTTATTTCTTCTTCAGATTTTTCCTTCAGCACCGCAATGGCACTGAGAACAATCTTCTTATTCTCTTTGTCGAATTCAAGGATCTTCAATGGAAGAACATCATCAACCGGAAAATGATTGGCAATATTTTTCACTTTGTTAGGAACTAATTGAGTAGAAGGTACAAAACCATCAACTCCTTCAGGAAGTTCGGCTATAAGTCCTTTCTCAATTATTCTTACTACCTTACCGGTAGTAACAATTCCAACACTGTATACCTTCTCGAATGTATCCCATGGATTGTCTTCTACCTGTTTATGTCCAAGCGAAATCTTCCTCTGTTCAACATCAACACCAAGAACAATTACTTCAAGCTTTTCGCTCTTCTTAACAACTTCCCCGGGATGGCGGATTTTCTTAGTCCATGAAAGATCTGATATATGAACAAGACCATCAACACCCGGTTCCAGTTCAACGAACACTCCGAAATTGGTAAGGTTTCTTGCAATTCCTGAATGTCTTGAACCGACAGGATATTTAAGCATAAGTGTTTCCCATGGATCCGGTTCTAACTGCTTAATACCTAAGGAAATTTTCTTTTCCTCTTTATCAAGACTAAGAATAACTGCTTCAATAACCTGTCCCATTGCAACAACCTGTGAAGGATGTTTAATATGCTGGGTCCAGCTCATTTCAGAGTTATGGATCAAACCCTCAATACCCTTTTCAATTTCAATAAACGCGCCGTAATCAGTAAGAGAAACAACACGCCCGGAAACTTTATCACCGATATGCAGCTTGTCTTCAATACTTTCCCATGGATGCGGCATAAGCTTCTTTAAGCTTAATGATATTCTCTTCTTTTCTTCATCAAAATCTGTAACAACTACTTTAATAGTCTGATCAAGTTTAACTACTTCATTTGGATGGTTAATTCTGCCCCAGCTTAAATCTGTAATATGGACTAAACCGTCAACTCCGCCTAAATCGACGAATACGCCAAAGTCAGTAATAGCTTTAACGGTTCCTTCAAGAATCTGTCCTTTTTCAAGACTGTCAAGGATAGCATGCCTCTGATCGGCAATTTCTTCTTCAACAAGAACTTTATGTGAAACAACAACGTTTTCTGTAGGGACATTAACTTTTACAACTTTAAAGTCCATCATCTGCCCTACAAAAGCATCAAAGTCTCTGATCGGGCGAATATCGATTTGCGATCCCGGAAGGAATGCTTCCATACCCATAAGGTCCACAACCATTCCGCCTTTGATTCTTTTAAGAATTTTACCCTGGAGAATTTCACCCGTCTCATGAGCACGCATAACTTTCTCCCATATCCTGAGAAAATCTGCTCTTTGTTTGCTAAGAACAAGATTACCATCCTGGTCTTCTACACTTTCAAGAACAACTTCGATTTCCTTTCCTACCTTAATCTCTTCATATTCTTTGAATTCAGATTTAGGTATGGAACCTTCTGATTTGAAGCCTACATCTATAATAACATTATCATCCACAACACGGACAATTTTTCCTTTGATTAGTTCGCCTTCTTTTACATCTCTAAAAGAATCGGAATACATTTTGGCTAACGTTAAGAATTCTTCCTTTGAATAAGTCTCGTCGTTAAAGCTTTTCTTAGCTTTTTCGTAATCATCGTTTGTCACTACCTTGGTGATTACAATTGGTTCTTCGGGCATTAAACCTCCTGAAAATAGATACATTTTTTTCTGTTCTTGTCACCCAAGCCACCTAAGGGAGGAGAACAGAAAGTTTTGTTAAACATAATTATTAAGATGGCTTTCTAAAATTATTATTCTGTACTGAGAATCTCTATGCCTTTTTCCACAGCAGCCTTTTTTACTCGCTGAAGTATAAGTTCTACTTGTTCTTCAATGGAAATCTTTGAAGAATCAACTTCAAAGGCATCATTAGCTTTTATCAAAGGGTTCGTATCCCTGGATGAATCAAGAGCATCCCTTTTTGAGAGATTATCTTTTATCGTATGAACAGGGACTCCGGTTCCTTTCTTTTCATATTCCTTTGCTCTTCTCTCTGCTCTTTTATCCAAAAGAGCAGTAAGAAAAATCTTTACATCTGCATCGGGGAAGACTACAGTCCCGATATCTCTTCCCTCCATCACAATACCTTCCCCTTCATTCTTCAGCATCCGCTGTTTCTTTACAAGGGCTTTTCTAACTCCGGCAATTTTACTTACAGAACTCACTTTATCGTTTAGCTCGTGCGTCCTGATATTTTTAGTAATATCAATACCGTCAACAAAGACTTGTGTAACCCCATTTACATATTTAAGCCTGATATCTGAATTCTCCGCTACATTAACTATAGCTTCCGGATTATCCATGATACCCTGTTTTATGGCCAAAAATGTAACCGCTCTGTACATTGCCCCCGTATCGATATAAAGATAGTTTAGCTTTTGAGCAATGATCTTTGCAGATGTGCTCTTACCGGAACCTGCCGGGCCATCTATAGCTACGATTAGTTTTTTGGACATAGACGTTAAAAATAATTAAAATTATGAGATTCTCAAAACAAATAACAGGGGTTTTTAACAGGTATTTAACCGGAAATTTCCTGACCGCCAAATTCTTTGATTATAAGGTCGACCATGGGGTCATTTGGCCCCTTTTCCCCGCTGGTTATAGCAATATGCTTTCTTTCATTATACCCGGTAGAATTCCGGGGTTTATCCTCAAATTGGAATATGATCTTTTTTCCAAATATTTCAGCAGTTTTCTTTCCTAAATAGTCTTTATCAAATCCAAATGATTTCCTTCCCTGTTCATCTTCCAGGTAAACTTTGAGTTTATTCCCCTCAAGAGCCGTCAATTCCAGGTTTCCAATGTATGGTCCTAAAGAAAATCTTTTCTCATCCATTACAAGGCTGACAAATTTATCCCATTTTGTCCTGATTGATTCTAAATTGAAATCTCCGGTGTCTTTTACAGGAATTTCTTTAACCTTTAAAAGGGTTACCTTCAGTGGCTCTTTTGTTTCTGGGTCATTCAGGACGGAAGGAGTGAAAGTTTTATTTATTTCTGTTTCATTACCAGGAGTGATGACTTTGGGAGAACTATAATTTTTTTTTTCAGGCTCTCTTAATATATTACGCGGAGTGTCGGAACCACCCATGCCGATCCTTCCTAATAATTCAGTTATTGTTGCTGTCCTTTCGAATCCAATAAGATGACTAAGGGAAATTTCCACTTTAAGGCGATGATTCTGCGTAAACCTCAGTTCCTGCTGCGACTTATTCAGGAAATTAAGAATTCTAAGGAGATCACCTTCAGTATATTTATCGATATAACCTAAATACTTTGATTTATACACTTCAGCTGCTTCTACCTGGTTGGTATTTTTAGTAAGTATTACGGTTAATATATTCCTAAAATGACCGATAAGACCATTAATAAATTCAATAAAATCATACCCATTATCATATATATAACCTGTTACACGGAATACTTCATTAAAATCCCTCGTCAGTACTGCATCAGATATATTAAAATAAATTTCATCATCAATTATGTTAAGCATTTTAGAAACTGTAACAGTATCAATTTTATCACCGCAATAAGAAACTACCTGATCAAAAAAGCTCTCGGCATCGCGGAGTGCACCATCAGCTTTCTTTGCGATGATGGTTAAAGTCTTATCATCAATTTCAATCTTCTCAGACCTGGCAATCTCGCTCAATAGAGACTTGATTGTGTCTAACGGTATTCTCCTGAAATCAAAACGCTGGCATCTGGACATGATAGTAAGAGGAACCTTCTGCATTTCAGTAGTTGCAAGTATAAATATTGTATGGGATGGAGGTTCTTCAAGTGTTTTAAGGAATGCGTTAAATGATTCCTTGGTTAACATGTGAAATTCATCTATAATATAAATTTTATACTTCCCTCTTGAAGGAGCATACTTCACCGATTCCCTTAATGTCCTGATATCATCAATACCTCTGTTGGATGCAGCATCAATTTCAATTATATCCATCGACTGCCCATTCAGGATAGAGAGGCAGAGTTCACATTCATTACACGGTTCATTATCAACCGGGTTGAGGCAGTTAAGAGACTTGGCAAGAATGCGTGCTGTTGTGGTTTTCCCTACTCCCCTGGGACCTGCAAAGATATATGCATGGGCTATCCGGTTCGTATTTATTGCGTTCTTAAGTGTAGCGGTAATATGTTCCTGACCAACTACATCCTGAAATCTCTGTGGACGCCATTTTCTTGCTGTTACTATAAAACTCATATTTACCTTAAAAAATTTCCTCTACCAGAAAGTTACAAATAATCTCAAGAAATTCTTTATCCGTTTCATCAAATGAATTAATGGAAGCACTGTCAATATCCAGCACTCCCCGTATTTTATTATTTTTTATTATAGGAATGACTATTTCCGACTTTGAATCAGAATCGCATACTATATGACCTGGAAATTTATTTACATCAGCTACTATAATTGATTTCCCCGTTAAAGCTGATGACCCGCAGACTCCTTTGCCAAGTTCAATCTGTGTACATGCAGCTTTCCCCTGGAATGGCCCCAGATAAAGCTTCTCCCCGTCATACAGATAAAACCCAACCCAGCTTATCTTTTCAAAATTCTGCTTTAGTACCGCAGTAAAATTGGAAAGATTAGATATAATGTTATCCTTTTTATTTAGAAGGCTTTTAATTAATAATATCAGCTCTTCATATTGCTTTTGTATAGATTGGGTTTTATTTATTATAAACTCTTCAGTCAAGTCTTATTTCCTCTTCTTACTCTTTTTTACAGGAATAACTTTCTTTCTTAATTTGGATACTTTGTTCTCTGGTTCAAAAAGATAAGGAATAGCATCCTCTATCTTATCGATTGGAACAATCTTTAACCCATCTGTTACTTTAGAAGGAATTTCTTTTAAGTCAATTTCATTGTCTCTTGGAACAAGTACTGTTTCTATGCCATACCTTTTTGCAGCTATAAGTTTTTCATTCAATCCGCCTATTGGAAGGACATTTCCCCTAAGGGTTATTTCTCCCGTCATTGCCACATTGTTGGAAGCAGGTCTTCCGGAGATAGCTGAATACATTGCCATCGCCATAGTTATACCTGCTGAAGGTCCGTCTTTGGGAATAGCACCTTCAGGTAGATGTATATGCACTTCCTTACCCTTAAAGAAGTTTGTATCTATCTTTAATTCTTTTGCTCTGGAACGTATATAGCTTAATGCCGCCTGGGCTGATTCCTTCATTACATTCCCCAGCTGCCCGGTAAGAGTAAGTTTTTCCGATCCATTCATGATAGTAACATCAACTGCAAGGATTTCACCGCCTACACTCGTCCAGGCAAGCCCTGTAACACTCCCGATCATATTTTCCTTACTATGCCTCTGATACCTGTAGCGGGGAGTTTTCAGATATTCTACTATCTTATTTTCATCAATTAAATATTTATGAACCTTTTCTTTTCCGTTAGTGGACTCTTTAAGGACTATATCGCGCGCCATCTTTCTGCATACCGAAGCTAATTCCCTTTCAAGATTTCTAACACCTGCTTCGCGGGTATATTCGGTTATAAGCTTCATTATTGCTTCATCGGTTATCTTAACATTTTTCTTGATTAATCCATGGGCTTCAAGCTGCTTGGGAACGAGATGCCTTTTGGCTATTTCAAGTTTATCATGTTCGAGGTAACCAGATAGTTCGATTATCTCCATCCTATCCTGAAGCGGAAGCGGAATATTATACCTTACGTTAGCCGTTGTAATGAACATAACCTGCGAAAGGTCATAGTCTACTTCCAGATAATGGTCATTAAAAGTAGAGTTCTGTTCAGGATCCAATACTTCGAGCATTGCACTGGAAGGGTCACCCCGGAAGTCCATACTCATTTTATCAATTTCGTCAAGCAGCATTACCGGGTTTATGGATCCGGCTTTCTTCATAGACTGAAGTATTTTACCGGGCATGGATCCGATATATGTTTTCCTGTGACCTCTTATTTCTGCTTCATCCCTGATTCCTCCAAGGCTGATCCGTACGAAATTTCTCCCCAACGCTCTTGCAATTGATTTACCCAGTGATGTTTTACCAACTCCCGGAGGTCCAACGAAACAGAGTATCTGTCCCTTCATCTGCTTAACAAGATTAAGGACTGCTATGTGCTCAATAATTCTTTCCTTAGGTTTTTCCAAACCGAAATGATCTTCATTAAGTATAGTCTGCACATGCTCAATTTTAAGGTTGTCTTTGGTCCTTTTAGACCAGGGAACTTCGGTCATCCACTCGAGATAATTCCTGATAACAGTAGATTCAGGTGACATTGAAGATGTTTTCCTGAGTTTGTTTAATTCCTCGAATGCCTTAAGCTCAGCTTCCGGAGGCATTTTGGATTTCTTTATCTGATCTTTTAATTTCTGAAATTCCGGAGTTATATCTTCATCTTCCCCTAATTCATCCTGAAGGATCTTGATCTGCTCCTGGATAATAAACTTCCGTTGTGTCTTGGCAATATTCTCCTGAACCTTATTATCAATTTCCTTTTCGATCTTCAGTATATCTATTTCCGAATTTAATATCTTGATAACTTCATAATATTGTTCTTTGAGGACATATTTCTGAAGAAGGGTCTGCTTTACCTCAATCGATTGATTTATATTGGCTGCCACATAATATAATTTACGGTCAGGTTCTTCTATATTATCAAAAGCAGAGACTGCTTCATTGGGAATATTCCTGCTTATCTTAACATAAGATCTGAATAGCTGGGAGGCCTGTCTTACCAGTGCATCCATTTCATGATCATTAATAACTTCAGGAACAATTACTTCAATTTTCGCTTCAAAGAAATCCTTTTTGTCAGTAAATTGTAAGATTTTCCCCTGAAGAAGTCCATCGACCAATATCTTCATAAGTCCATTGGGTAATTTTAAGATTTGGACAATTTTAGCTATAGTACCTTCAAGATAAATATCTCCCTCTTTAGGATCTTCTATTGAGGACTTTTTCTGTGTTGACAGAAATATATATTTTGTATTTTCTAAAGCATAGTTTGCGGCTCTTATGGATTGTTCCCGTCCCACGAGCACTGGGAAGATCATATAAGGGAAGATTACAATATCCCGTAAAGGGAGAATAGGAAGTATTTCCGGAATATCATCAACAACCGTACGCTCTTTGTCTGGAAATAATTTCTGCTCGTTAATATCTTTCAAATTTTTCTCCTTGTTTATTTTGCATAACATTTGAAACAAAAATATACCTAAATTGAGACCCGCATTCAAGGAAGTTAAAATGGTTTAATTCAATTGGAAATTCAAAGTAAGAGGACAATGATTGGGAATTTATAAAATTAGCAAATGGTGTGATATAGTAATTGTTTCAGTTATTACAACTCTTTAAGTTTTACTTCCTGATTATCCGATGCTGATTTGTATATTTATTGTTTCCATTTAGACTTCAATATTATGATTAACACTCTTACTGCGATGGAACAATTTTACTTTCTCTGCAATCCCATCCGGATCAATTCCAAGAAGATGATGTAGTTCCGCCTGAGTCCCGTGGTCAACAAAATGGTCAGGGAGTCCAATCCTTAAAACATCATTCTTATAATTCTTTTCTGCAAAGTATTCCAGAACTCCGGATCCGAATCCTCCGACAAGCGTATTTTCTTCAAGTGTAATGATCTTTGAATGCTTATCTGCAATATAGTCCAGCATAGCTGTATCAAGGGGTTTAGCGAAACGCATGTTTATAACATCACACGATATTCCCTCCGATTTTAATTTATCAGAAGCCTTCATAGCATAGTTTACCATAGATCCTAAAGCCAGCAATGCTACATCGTCTCCCCCCGAAAGCAATTCGGCTTTACCTATTTCTATAAGTTCAAATCCTTCTTTCAGAGGAACGCCCAGAGCCGACCCTCGGGGGTACCTGATTGCAACAGGACCATTTTTATAAGAAATGGCAGTAAACAATAAATTTCTTAATTCAGCTTCATCTTTTGGAGCCATTATAACCATGCCGGGTATCATTCTCAGATATGTAATATCAAATGCTCCATGATGAGTTGGCCCATCAGCACCAACAAGTCCCGCTCTATCCAGTGCAAATACTACATGTAGCTTCTGCAAAGCAACATCATGAATAATCTGGTCGAATGCTCTCTGAAGGAAAGTTGAATAAACGGCAACCACGGGTATTATCCCCTGTGTAGCCAGTCCTGCTGCAAATGTTACAGCATGTGCTTCTGCAATTCCCACATCAAAATAATTATGAGGAAATGCTTTCTGCAGGATATCCAGGCCTGTGCCGTCTCCCATAGCTCCTGTAATTCCAATAACTTCAGGATAATCCTTCACAATTTCAACAAGAGCGTTACCAAAAATAGAAGTATATGAAGGTACTGAACCTGATTTCTTCAATGCTTCACCGGTTAATTTATCGAACGGTGTGGCGGCATGCAGCCTTTGCTCATCACCTTCGGCAGGTTTATACCCTTTTCCTTTCTGCGTATGTATATGTACGATGATAGGACCTTTAAGGTCCTTTACCTGTTCAAAAATTTTAATAAGCTGATGGACATTATGACCATTCACAGGGCCAAAATATCTGAAACCGAGAGCTTCGAAAAGAATACCGGGTGTAATTACTGCTTTGATTCCATGTTCCAGCCGCCCTGCTATTTTCCGCAGCCTGTCACCGAAATGGTCAAGCTTACCTGTCAGTTCCCAGATCTGTCCTTTAAATTTATTATAGTCCGGATGCGCTATCATTTCTGTAAAGTAATTAGATATCTGCCAGACATTAGGACCAATGGCCATATTATTATCATTAAGTACAACAATAAGATTTGACTTAATAATCCCGGAATTGTTCATAGCCTCATATGCCATACCGCCTGTCATGGCACCATCGCCAATGATAGCAACAATTTTCCTTGATTCCTTTTTCATATCACGGGCAACAGCCATTCCCAATGCGGCGGAAATAGAGGTGGATGCGTGCCCTGCTCCGAAAGTATCATATTCACTTTCAGATCTTTTCAGGAATCCGCTTATTCCGTTAAGCTGCCTGATAGTACCTAATTTATCTTTTCTACCTGTTAATATTTTATGCGGATATGCCTGATGTCCGGTATCCCAGACTATCTGATCGAATGGAGTGCTGAAGACCTTATGGAGCGCAACAGTAAGTTCTACAGTTCCAAGCCCTCCCCCAAAATGACCTCCAATTTCAGAGATAGTGTCAATTAAATATTCCCTGATATCCGCACATAATTGTTTAAGCTGATGTATATCGAGACCACGAATATCCTGAGGTAATTCAACTTTACTTAGGACAGGATATTTATTGGGATCAAGCATTTTAATATGAACTCCGTTCTTTAATAACAATTATTCTAAAAATTCTTCTTCTTCTGTTTTTAAAGTTTCCAGTTTCTTTTTTATTTCAGTTACTTTTAGTTCCGCTTCCTTAAGAGTCTTTATGCAGGAGCGGGACAGCTCTACGCCTTCTTCATAAAGTTTCATTGCAGTTTCAAGATCCAGTTCATCATTGTCAAGAAGGGCAGAGATTTCCTGGAGTCTTGTAAGTTCAGTTTCAAAAGTATTAATATTTTGTTTTTTCATTTATCAATAATATTATAATAATTGTTGCAAAGATAAGACTTATTCTGAAATTTTTACAGATACTTCGCCGTCATAGAATTTCAGAGAAGCCGGAATTTCCTTTCTAATATTTACAGAACGAATAATTAATTTAGAATCCTGACTTACTAATACAAAGCCCTTTTTTAGTATTCTTTGCATATCATGGGATTCAAGTGATTTAATAAGGAAAGAAAGCTTATTGTTTTTACCTAAAATGTTCCGGTCGGCACACTGCATTATTTTATAAAGGAGGTTATCAACTTCCTGCGCACGCCTTCTTAGGATCCCTGCCGGAGTTCTGAATCCATAAGAATTTAAGGCATTATTTACTTTTTCCTTTTTTGATTTTAATAACTTATCCAGGAGATATACGTTATTCATTCTCAGCTCGGTAATCATTGAGATTAAATCATTTTTATCGGGCGTAAGCAGTTCCATGGCTGCTGAAGGAGTAGGTGCCCTTAAGTCAGCAACAAAATCCGCAATTGTAAAATCAATTTCGTGGCCTACACCAGTTACAACAGGAATCCTTGATTTGAATATTGCCCGGGCAACGATCTCTTCATTAAAAGCCCATAAATCTTCAATAGACCCTCCTCCCCTTGCGAGAATTATTACATCAATATCCTTGTATGTATTCAGCTCTTTAATATTTGCGGCTATATTTTCGGCTGCACCTGTCCCCTGCACTCTTGAGGGGCATACAACAAGTTCAACAAGGGGGAATCTTCTTTCAGCAACACTCTTCATATCCTGGAACGCCGCCCCGTCAATTGCAGTAACAATCCCAATCTTCTTTGATACTGCTTTTATCGGTTTTTTATATTGCTGATCGAACAAACCTTCTGCCGCAAGTTTCTGTTTTAATAGCTCAAAAGCTGCCTGCAATTCCCCGGCCCCTGAAGGACGCATAGATCTTACATCAACCTGGTAATTACCCCTGGGAGGATAAACTGTAATTTTCCCGCTTACGATAACTTTCATTCCATCCTGGGGAGTAAAGAAAACATGATTATTCATGCTTTTCCACATAGTACAGGAAATGATTGCATTAGAATCTTTCAGACTAAAGTACCAATGACCTGACACGTGTGCTCTAAATCCTGATATTTCACCGATGATGGAAACGTTTGTAAATCCATCCTCCAGAATCTGCTTTATCTCTTTAGTAATTTCTGAAACTGTAAGAAGAGTGTTCAACTTTAACCTAATATCTTTAATAGTGAAATATAAAGAAATGAAATCAAATAAATCAGGCTGATAGATGTGGACGGTGAGTCCTTATTTAATAAGCATCATTTTCTTTATTTGGGAGCATTGCCCTGCTTCCAGTTTGTAGAAATAGATACCGCTTGGGAGAGCGGAGGCGTTAAAGTTTATGGAATAATTACCCGCTGTTTTATATCCGGATTCAAGGGTTTTTATTGATTGCCCTAGAGTGTTATATATTATTAGTTTGACGTTTGAGGATGAGGGCAAGGAATAGGAAATTGCTGTTGTTGGATTGAAGGGGTTGGGGTAGTTTTGGGAAAGAGTAAAGTATTTAGGTAGAGCATTTAATTCTTTTGAACCCCTAATATTTCAGCAAGTGGTCGCCTCCAAAACCCATCTGCACCAGCCGCAAAAACATAGCTCTCGCTAACAGAAATAGCATTAACATTATTATAAGTTAGACCGACTTGTGACCAACTTATTCCATTATTTATCGAAAGATATATACCACCAATACCGTCCCAGAAAGGGTCGGCACCGACGAAAACATTATTTCCGCTTACAGTGAGACACTTCAAACTTATATTATTTAGACCAATTTTTACCTCTGTCCAACTAGTTCCGTTATTCGTAGAAAGAAAATTGTTACTGCTACCGGTGCCAGCCAGAATATTATTCCCGCCTAAGTGAAAACATTCCACAAAAGAATCTATAGGTAAACCGTCACTTATTTTTTTCCAACCGCCTATTTTTTCCCAACTTGTTCCATTATTGTTGGAGAAATAAGTGCCCGTCCATTTTATACATGCAAATATATCATTTCCTTTGGCTTGAATTGATAAAACATCATCGTTATGTTGAATTAGTCGATTTTTTGTTGGTTGACCTTCGCCATTTTTCTTCGAAAAAAATACAACCTTTGGAGTTAAAGAATTATCATTATGCTTAATTTGTATACCAATTTTTGTCCAATTCTTTCCATTATTTTCTGAGAGAAACACACCATTCGCTGTACCTGCTAAAATATTAGTTCCACTAACTGCAAAAGAAGTAATAGTAGTATTAGTTAGACCATTATTTACTTGCATCCAGTATTCCCCATTATTTGTTGAAAGTAAGACACCACTACCAGTACCTGCAAAAATATTAATCCCGCTAACAGCAAAAGCTTGAACATTATTATTGTTATTAACTTGTTTCCAATTTTCTCCATTATCTGTCGAAAGAAAGACACCTCTACTAGAACCTGCAAAAATATTATTCCCGCTTAAGGCTAAACAATATATGACCCCACTATTGGTTTGTACCCATTGAGCTTGCAAACAATAATTGTTAATAATCAAGAATTGCAACAAAAGAAAAACCACTAAATATTTCATTTATTTCTCCTTAGTATTCCAGAAGTTTAATCCTTTAATGGAATCTAAACCTGTTCATTATTAGGCATATTATAATCGAAAGGTTTTGCCGGTTTTATCGAAAATATCTTTTCCCTTAAATCAAACGGAAGTTTCATAAATTCTCTATTCTTCATTTCATCTAATTTCCTATATAAAATATCTTCATTCAACTCCCAAACCTTTATTTTAGCATTTATGTACCGTTGCCAGCCCTCAACATTTTTTTCTTTATTAAGGCGGTCATGTTCCTCCTTTGTCACAATGCAACCGATTGCATCTTTTAATATTGTTTCCAGGTTATCCGGCTCAGCCAATATTCTTTGAATCAAACCTTTTTTTGTAAAAACATGTTCATGGTTCAACAGTTCGCCATGGCTTATTTTTGCTCCGTCCGAAATATACTTTGTATTAAATTTTCCAAATGCGCCGGTAATATTCCAAAGCAAATAATCAATCACTTTTCTTTTCATATCATGGTGAATATTAAGGTCTAAAACAGTTTTTATAATAGTCTTACTATCTTCAATCTGTTGAGCAGAGGATATTGTATATTTCATTTTATATGACCTTATTTTATGAATTTCTTCTTTTAGATAACTATAGATATTATTTTGCGAATCTTTTAGAATTATTGAATCAATTAAAATCCTATTTACCGTATAAATTTCATCATAACTATCAATTAGCCTTGAGCCTAAGCAACAGTGATATTATTGAAAGAATATTTCCTGCATGTATAATATTAGAAACATGACCCGCGCATGCAAACCATAATCATAAGTTCAAGTAAATTTATTGGTTATTCTTTCAAAACTCAATATTTATAAAATAAACCTCTGAGGATTAGGAAAACCTCAGAGGTTGCTGATCAGCTAAGGAAAACTTCAGAGGTAATCAGAATAAAATTTATTTTGGGGAATGAAAAAAAAATTGACATTTAAATGGAAGTTTATTATAATATTTGATGTTGATTTATTGAAGTTAACATATCAATCGACCTACCTGAGATGACAATTCCACGGATTTTAACGGATTTTAACGGATTTTAACGGATTTTAACGGATTTTTCTGTATACTGCGCCGGGGATGAGCCGTGGAAGACGGCGGGACGGCAGTTGTGCGTCTAACTAATTTAAGATGTGGTGGTACGCAGATTCTAATCAAATTACAGTGGTAATGTTTGAAATTTGCGTGAGACTAATGAAGTTCCATTAGTTCTTTTGGGAGGGAAAGTCAATAAGAGGTTGTTCATGAGTAAGACAATGCAAAGTTCCCAGTCCCCATACCAAATCAACTGAATGAATGCCTATAACTTCGCGGTTAGGGAAAAGCTCACTGATAATTCCTAAAGCATTCCTGTCATTG
>JARLHC010000142.1 GCA_031292455.1 Ignavibacteriaceae bacterium | reverse complement strand
TTTATTGAATGAATTAAATAATAAACGGTATCCAGGTTTTCTAAAATATTTAATGGCGAGGAATCATGCGAACCTGTAACTGGGGAACGATGTGAACTTTGTAGCTATTTACCCAGGGAATAAAATGTTTGCCGACAATTTTTAGTTTTCTCCATTATATTAGAATCATCTAATGAAAATTTCATTTTGATGATATTCTAGATTTTCTCAATTGAAGATAGAGGCTAAAAATCCTTTCTTTGATTTTTGAGGTGATGCGATTGCTTTTAATCCAATAGTTCCAAGCATATTTGTAAGTTCAGTTTCAAAGGCTCTAGTTGCATCAGTGGCACCACTCTTAGCGTGCGCAATTTCATGTAATAATACAGCAACAAATCTTTCTGTATCACTTAGGACACTACGCTTAATAATTATTTGGTCTCCTTGATATAATCCTTCTGAGGGTCTGAAAGAGTCGTCATCCCTTTGCATAGTTTCTGAGATTAATATCTTATGTATCTTAGAGGGTTTTCCCCCGATTAAACCAAGTATTTGATCAAGAAGATTATAGTTTTGTTTTTCTAATTGGTTTAGTTTTTCAATATGAATGAACTTAAATTCAAAATTATCATTTCTCTCGATCTTGAATTGATTAAATTCACGGATAACATTACCACCAACATCTGATTGCCCCTGAATTTTATCTTTCAAATTGGCTGGAATATTTATCATTGTATAGCCGCTACTTTTAACTTCGTCAATAAGGTCTGGCGAGGAAGCTATTTCATCAGTAGTAACAAAAACAACTTTTTCATAATTATTTAACATTTTTACTGCATGCTCTTGAACATCAATCCATTTTAGTTCGTCATGAATAGTACCTGATGAATAGTTTTTAAAATCATTAACTAAACATTTTGCAACATCGCGGCCTCTACAATTCAACAATATTGATTTGATAGTATTAGCATAGGCGGTTCTCCCCACATTTGTTCGTTCTCTATTCAACGCCTTCCGTATTGCAGCATTAAGATTAGTAATATTATAACTAAACAAAAAGTTTTCTTCTTCAGCAACTTTAACCCCATTAATATATATTCGGCCACTATCATTTTTTTTATTGAGGACTGTTCCATACGAACATGATTCAATCTCCTTTTCTTCTGAAAACTTTAGAAAATTATCCTTAGCTTTTTGAATATCTATTTCTTCTATTTTGGATAAAATAAATTCAGTTCCGCTAAAGGTAGGATCGGGTGACGGATTTATATAAATGTGCAGAGTGATAATATCATCAAATCCTACTTTAACTGATTTCCCGATTGTAAATTCACCATATTTAGATATAATCCTAACATCAATATTTTTTCTATCAAATGTGGCTAAAGCATCTTTTAATCCGATTCCAAATTTTCCAATAATTCCCTCAGCATTTAGCTTTTCTTCATTTTCATTTTGGGTAAAGTGTTCAATTGTTATTCCACGCCCATAATCTCGGATATGCCATTGATTATCATTGTCCTTAAATATTTTGATTTCTCCTGTCTTTGTTAATTTCTGTTCATCTATAGCATTTGCAATTATCTCCCGAATGCCATGATAAGTTTCCCAGTTTTCTAATATCTTTTCAATGTTTAAATCAAATTTTTTCATTGGATAGCCTTTAGATTTAAGGAGAAAGGAGATGAAAATTGAGATGTGGATATATTTAAGAATTTAATTTCTGTATGTGGTAGTTGCATAAGATTTCTTTTGTAAAAACCTTTTTAATTTGAATTATATAGAATACGATTACCGCAATTGGTATTAATATAATAAAAATGTGAGATAAATTACAGGGATGGGGGGAATATTTATTGAGGTGGTGGAGATTGAGGAAGGGGTTGGGAAAGTTGAGGAGATATGTTGATTAATGCATCGGTATCCATTTACACAAAATTATGTACACGCCCATTAATGCAGCGGTAATAGAGCCCTATCGGAGCTGAGTTATAGCTACGGGTATTCTATGGGTATTCTATGGGTATTCCGGTTCGATGCTTTGATACAGATGTAATGCAATGGATAGATGGAGGAAATGGGGGGAATTCGGACAATTTTATTACCGGGATGGTACTTTTGCGAGGGTTTTGGTGTAATAGGGGTATAGTTTGGCTATTGTGTTTAATAATTAAACTATTTACATTTAATTTCTCAATTATGACAAAAAGAATAATCATATTGTCCTTCTGCTTGCTGTTCCTGGTTTCGACTACGGGACTGCCGCTTACTATTCACTTCTGCAAGATGAAGAATTCGGTTTCCGTTAATTCAAAGTGCGGTATGTGCATGGGCGGATGCCAGCATGAGAAGTCAGCACAAGGTGTCAGCTTACACAAGGCAATGAGCCAGTGCTGTCATACAGAAACTTTTGACAAGAATGTTAAGGATAATTTCCTTTCAATTGATACAGATGTGAATAATCATTCATTGTCTGTTGTAGTGATCTGCCCGGTTGAATGTTCTTTTTCGTCTTTCAACAGCACAATCCAATTTACAGATACATCACCACCAAGATTAGTAACCAATAATCTTTATCTTTTCAATTCGATACTCCTGATCTAATACCAACTCCGGTTCTTTCGCAGGGATACGTACGTCCCGATAAAT
>JARLHC010000141.1 GCA_031292455.1 Ignavibacteriaceae bacterium | reverse complement strand
GCAGCCAAATCGAATAGGTTTGATGATGAAACTACTAAGTACTCCCATGAACTCATTCATAATTTTGAAACAATTATCGGAGAACTTGAGGTTCTAAAGGAGAAATACAGAAATACTCAATGAATGGGAAAATAAGAGCACCTTTAAACCGTACGATTGACGTTAGCCCGGCAGAAATAAAAAAATATAAGAAGAACCTCATTAAACTTGATGGCCCCACTGACTCCGGTTCTATTAAAAATAAAATTATTAACGGGGACCTCATTAAGATTCTGGGTTTTCTGCCTCTGGCATTCATTGATCTTCTTTTTATAGATCCGCCATATAACCTTGATAAGAAATTCAATTCTTCTGCCTTTAAAGAAATGTGTAATGATGATTATGAGGTGTATCTCAGTTCATGGCTTCCTAAGTTAGTCCCCTTGCTGAAACCTGATGCCTCAGTTTATATCTGCGGCGATTGGAAATCCAGTCCCGCTATTTATAATGCAGCTAAAAAACATTTTATTGTCCAAAACAGGATTACTTGGGAAAGAGAAAAAGGGAGAGGAGCTAAATCCAACTGGAAAAATTGCTCGGAAGATATATGGTTCTTTACCATGAATAAAGTAATGAAATTCAATATCGGGGATGTTAAAATTAAAAGGAAAGTCCTTGCTCCCTATAAAGATAATGCCGGTAATCCTAAGGACTGGGATGAATCTGAAGACGGGAATTTCAGGATTACTTATCCATCTAATCTTTGGACAGATATTACTGTGCCTTTCTGGTCAATGCCTGAGAATACAGATCACCCGACCCAAAAACCGGAGAAACTGTTAGCTAAAATTATTCTTGCAAGCAGTAATAAAGGCGATCTTGTGTTTGATCCATTTATGGGTTCCGGTACTACTGCGGTCACAGCTAAAAAGCTTGGCAGGAATTACTGTGGGATAGAGGTTGATTCTAAATATTGCTGTCTTGCTGAAAAAAGACTTGAATTAGCAGAAAAAAATAATACAATTCAGGGATATGATGGTAATGTCTTCTGGGAGAGGAACTCATTAAAGGAACAGAAGAAATAATAATTTTGGAATAGAGATAAAAAATATCAATCTTTGTATCCTTAAAAAAACCGGGTACCGGTTAACATATTAGTGCCTAATCCCGTCAGGTCCGGAAGGAAGCAGCGGTAAGTACGAAGTATGTGTAACCGTCTGCCCGGTTTTTTATTTAGGATTAAATATGCCGGCCGGTATTAACAGTTCAAGTACCCCTTTCCCTTCTCTTACCTTGTTATTAAATGATATTTTCGCTATCGCCCCTTTCTTGAATTCAACAAATGCACCTGAATTGGATATTAGTCTTGATACATGATTGGAAAGATCTGGCTGGTGTCCTATAATCGCTATCTCGCCGGATTGGAAGCTGTTCAGTATCTCGATAAGGCCCTCTGTATCACTTCCGCATCCGAGTCTTTTATCAATAAAGATCTCCTTCTTGTGATCGAATGTTGATGCTATTATCCGCGCCGTCTGTAATGCGCGTAAATAAGGGGATGAAATTATATAGTCAAATGCCGGTATAATGTTTTTCCAGAACAGGGATGCATTCCTTATTTTTATTTCACCATCAGGAGTAAGCTTACGCTCGGAGTCTTTTATCCCTTTTGATATCCCCTCTGCATCGCCGTGCCTTATTAAATATATATTCATCTCCTTTCCTTTCAGCAGTCTATTACGAACTGATTAATAATGTCCTGGTAGATATCCTTGTATTTCTCATAAGTGTATTTGGATGCTTCAAATATCATTAAATATTTTCTTTCTCCGCAGCTGAATTCAAAATACTGTATGTAATATTTCCCATGCATCTGTTTGTCCGAATAACGCACTTTGTATTTTCCCTGTATTATATTGCGTAATCCTGTTTTAACAAATACTTCTGCAGGATTGCCATCCGGTAATTCAGCTACAAATATATTTGTCCCCATTTTCGGATTATAATACTTATTCCCCCTTAACCTGATCGCTAACCCGGTAAGACTTAGATTCTTTATCTCCTTCCATTCTTCATCTATATTCAGATAATATCCCGGTTTGCTGTTTGAGTCTGATGTTGTCTTTACTATATCCGAATCTTTTATAATCCCTACTGATTTAGATACAGATTTCTCGTCGGTTATTTCAGGCTTCTCTTCTTTATTCTTGAAACTGCTTACCTGTTTCCTGACAAAGTTATCAAAAGTCTGAACTGGACTTATATATTTCCTCTGAGCACTATCATATATGAATGTCTCCGGTTTGTCGCTTATAGGTGACCGCTTAACACTGGTTAATTTAGTTGTTATCTTGTCCGGAGTTATATCAGTTATTTTCTGAAAGTATTCATTGGTCGGCGTGGTTAAATGGGTATATGTCCTGAAACCAGGCGAAATAGTTGAATCCGCTGTGTATAATGATACCCTGTTAATTTCAAGAACATCTTTTGATAAATAAGATTCATTAATTTCAATGAATTGCTTGTTACCGGCATTAAAAGTTCTCATCCATAGATTACCATTAAGCGATTTATCCATCAGGATTAAATGAAGTGCAGAATCATATATGGCGAACCGGTTATATACAGGATTTGGATATTCAATTAGTAAAGAAAAGAAAGTTTTGTCTAATGGGGTAATAATCTTTTGGGTTTGAATATCATTATATTCAGAGTTTAGCGGAAGTGAGTAATCAATCAATCCTGAAAGGGAATCATTGTAATTCTTTTTCCCGTTAATAGCATTTAATGCAATTTCTTTTAAGCTCTGTTCATTGAGTGAAGGCTTAACCTTTTCTTTATTCGTCTTTGCACAGCCGAAGATAATCAGGGAAATGAAAATAAGAATAATATTTTTATACATTTGCCTCTCTCCTCAGCATGTATTTTAACTTTATCGTACAGGTAACTTATTATTAGAAAAATGCTTAATCAAAATATCAGTTTTTTTATTACCTATCAATTTTTTAAGTGTATCGGCATCTGCATTTATTACTGAAGTTAAGCTCCCTAACTCTTTTAATAATATTTCCGCGGTTGCAGGACCTATTCCCTTTATGTCCGTTAATTCTGTTTTTATTGTCCTTTTGCTTCTTCTGCTCCTGTGGAAAGTTATAGCAAACCGGTGTGCTTCATCTCTTATATACTGAAGAAGTTTTAATCCTGAAGAAGTCTTCGGTATAGATTCAGGTTCTGAGTTTCCCGGAAAAAATACCTCTTCCAAACGCTTGGCTAATCCTATTATATTATATTTACTGAATCCCAGCTCTTCCAGTACTTCTATGGCACTGGAAAGCTGTCCTTTTCCACCGTCAACCATTATAAGATCTGGCAAAGGTTTATTCTCTTCCCTTAGTCTCGAATATCTTCTGCTGATTACTTCACGCATACTCTGGAAATCATCAGGTCCGCTTACAGAATTAATTATGAATTTCCGGTAAAGACTTTTCTTTGGCTTGCCTTCCTCAAATACAACCATGCTGGCAACTGTATCTGTCCCCTGCAGGTTCGAAATATCAAAACACTCTATTAATTTCGGAAGTTCTTTTAATCTTAGATCCCTTTGCAAAGCAGCAACAGGGTAGGGGATATGTCCTTCATGCTTCATCTTCTGCAGTTGTATCTCTTTAAGTTGATAAACTGCGTTTTGCATGCACATATTAACAAGTGATTTTAAGCTCCCTCTCTGTGGAATAGTAAACCTCACCTTGTGACCTGCCAGTTGGTTTAGCCAATTGATTAAAGCTTCCTGGTCATCAGGTTCGGATTCTAATAATATTTCTTTTGGTACTTCAACAAGTTCATTATAATAAAACTTTAATGCAGCAGTATTTATTTCCCTGATATCCTCATTTCCCTCAATACCAAGATGTAATTGTTTCTTACCTACCAGCTTCCCGTTCCTTATATTGAATATAGAACACGCCGAATCCTTCCCTTCATATGATACGGCAATTACATCCCTGTCTTCAAAGTCATCGCTGACTACTTTTTGTTTGGCTGATATGGTTTGTAATTGACTGATCTTGTCCCTAATCTCTGCTGCTTTTTCAAATTCAAGGTTCTCTACTAAATTCTCCATTTTTACAGTTAAATCCTGTATCAGATCATCAGTTTTTCCCCTTAACAGCTTAACTACTTCTGATACCATTTCACCATATTCAATTTGTGAGATTAAACCCTCACACGGACCGTCACATTTTCCTATATGAAAATCAAGGCATACTTTGAATTTCTTTTGCTCTATTGCTTCATTTATAATATTCAGTTTACAGCTTCTTATCTTAAATATCTGGTTTATCATCCTGAGAGAGGATTTCATATTCCTTACTTCTGTATATGGACCGAAGTATCTGGAACCATCACGAATAATTCTTCTGGTAGGAAATATCCTGGGGAAGGGCTCATTTGTTACTTTAATATATGGAAAGGATTTATCATCTTTTAGATTAACATTGTACCTAGGCTTGAATTCTTTGATTAAATTATTTTCCAGTACAAGCGCCTCTATCTCATTATCTGTTACGATCAACTCAAGATCGGCTATCTTTGAAACAAGGGCCATGGTTTTAGGAGAATCTATACTTCCGTGGAAATAACTCCTGACACGGTTCTTTAAGTTAAGTGCTTTACCGACATAGATTACCTTCCCCTTATCGTTCTTAAACTGGTAAATACCCGGGTTGTCCGGCAGGTCTTTTAGCTTTGATTCTAACTCAGGAGACATTTTTATCCGTTTAATTTTAATACAAAATTAAGATAATAGAATTAGTAATAAAATGTAAATAGTGGTATGAATAGTATCCGGAAGTCACTATGTAATAATCAGGGCAAAACCATATTTTTGGGAATTACTATTATTCCGCTTTCTGTAATTGTGTATTTCTTCTTGTCCCCCTCAAGATCAAACCCGATCTCATATCCTTCAGGTACATTTACATTTTTATCCAGGATGGCTCTCCTGATTCTTGCATGTCTTCCAATATTGCAGTTATTCATTATTATCGAGTCAGATACATAAGAAAATGAATTTACTTTAACATTAGGACCAAGCAGGGATCTCTCCACCAAACCTCCTGATATAATACATCCGTCACATATTAACGAGTTTAGCGTTCTTCCTACTCTTTCCTCTTCATGCGAAACTGTTTTCGCTGGAGGAAATTGATACTGGTATGTCCTTAAAGGCCAGTTTGAATCATATAAATTGAATTCAGGAGAAACACTTATCAGATCCATACTTGCATCATAATAGGAATCTATTGTCCCGATATCTTTCCAGTATGGTTTTGTTTTCTTATTCTCATCATGGAATTTATATGCCATGACATTTCTGCCAGTACTTACCATATAAGGAATTACATCCTTGCCGAAGTCATGGCTTCGTATCTTTTTCGAATCCATCTCCTGGAACACATCTCTTAATGTACCGGCATTAAATACGTAAATACCCATATTAACAAATGAATACCCCGGTTTATCAGGAATCTCAGGTGGATTTGCTGGTTTCTCAATGAAAGATTTAATATTATATTTTTCGTCAACCACTACTATCCCGAAACGGTGGGCTTCACTTCTGGGTACATCGATGCAGGAGATTGACAGATCTGCCTTAACATCATTATGATATTGCAGCATCTTCAAATAATCCATCTTATAAATATGGTCGCCGCTTAGTAACAATACCCACTTTGCTCTTCTGTCGGGAGATATTAAATTAAGATTCTGGTAAATAGCATTGGCTGTTCCCATATACCAGTCATTGTTTAACTTCCTCTGCGGGGGCATCGAATATATAAATTCTCCCAGCTCAGGATTAAATATACTCCAGGCCTCAAAGATGTGCTGGTTTAATGAATCTGATTTGTATTGGGTTAGCACATATATTCGCCTCAATCCTGAATTCAGGCAATTTGATAGTGCAAAATCGATTATTCTGTATTTCCCACCGAATGGTACGGAAGGTTTACTGCGGTGAATAGTTAAAGGATATAGCCGCTCTCCCTGGCCGCCTGCTAATAACATTGTCACTGTATCTCTTAAAACAGAGGAATCCGGGTAAATCATATTTACTTCTCACAAGTTAAGCATTGATAATATATATAATTAAGACATGATTGGCAATTTTAGAAATAATAATAATATGCTTAGTTTTGTTTTAATATATTATAAACTTGTTAATATTTATAATATCTGTTTCCGGATACTAATTTTTATAATTGATTCCATGAATAATAGGATAATTCTGTTTTTTTTGCTCATGCTCCCGGGTTTCTTTCCTGCGGGATTATTATCTGGCAGATCCAACATTGATGTCCTGCATTATGACCTCAAATTCGATCTTTATCCCGATGTAAGTCTCCTTAAAGGGGATGCTGTAATCACCGCTATACAAAAGGATAAATCCTCTTCTGAAATCGATCTTGATTTTTATGATAATATGAAAATCTCTGCTCTTACACTTAATGGTCAGAAGGTAGAATTTACCAATAAAGATAACATGCTTCATATAAAATATTTAGGGAGCATTGATACCTTTAAAGTGGAAATAATATATGAAGGAACTCCGAAGCATGTTGGGTTCTCCGGTTTTGTCTTTGGTGAAATAAACAAAACAAATGTTATCTATAATTTAAGCGAACCTTATTATGCTTCCTCCTGGTTCCCATGCCATGATATTCCATCAGATAAAGCACTTCTGGATATCTATATAACTAACGATTCTTCCGATGTTTCAGTTTCTAATGGGACTCTGGAAGATATTAATGTAAATGGAGCAAGAAAGACATACCATTGGAAAACACTTTACCCTATAGCTTCTTATCTTGTCTGCATCTATTCTGCTAACTATGTTACTTTTTCGGATAAATATATTTCACAGGACAGAAAAGATACACTTCCGATTCTATATTATGTCTTTCCCAATCAACTGGAAAATGCAGAGATAGATTTTAAAGAGCACCCTAAGTTCATTGATTTTTTTGCCAGAACATTTGGTGAATATCCTTTTATCAAAGAGAAATACGGGGTAGCTGAATTCCTTTGGCAGTTCGGCGCTATGGAGCATCAGACTATAACAGGAATCGGCTCTAATTTTGTAATGGGTAAGCAAAATTTTAATGACATATATACACATGAATTAGCTCATCACTGGTGGGGGGATGCTGTTAGTCCTGCAGACTGGAAAGATATCTGGCTTAATGAGGGATTCGCCACTTATTCTGAAGCCCTTTATGCTGAACACATCGGTGGCAGGAAAGCACTTCAGACTTCTATGCTTAATAAATCTATGAGCGAAAAAAAAGGAACTGTATATGACCCGGGAGATAATATGTTCGGAACTACTGTTTATGATAAAGGGAGCTGGGTTCTTCATATGCTTAGAAAAGAAACAGGGGATTCACTTTTCTTTAAGATTTTAAGGACTTATTTTGAAACCTACAAATATAAGAATGCTTCCACAGAAGATTTTATAAATATATGTCAGTCAATTACAGGTAAAAATCTTACTAAATTTTTCGATCAGTGGGTGTATAAAGGAGAGGGTAAAATTGAATTGGAATATACATGGTCTTTTGAAAAGACAGGTAATGATTATAAATTAAATATATCCTTTTTGCAGACTCAAAAAGGATATAAGGACTATAACTTCCCCCTCGACATAAAAATTGTACTGGATAACGGCACGAATGTATATAAAACCATATATATAGATTCGCCTCATAAGGATATTCTGATTCCTCTTAAGGAAATTCCCCGTGATATTGAAATGGATTCCGGTACCTGGCTCCTTGCATCCTTTATTAATAAGAAATCCTGATCTGACATTTGAATTTTCTTTTAGATTATAGTTATTTATTTCGTTAAATTTTTTATTGTGAATAATACATATTTATTTATCTCTGACATCCATCTGGGATTGCAGAACAAGGTTACAGAAAGAGATAAGGAAAAGCTGCTTGTAAGATTCCTTAACTTTGCTCAGACGAATTGTTCCGAATTATTTATCGTGGGCGATCTGTTCGACTATTGGTTTGAATATAAAAGGGTATATCAGAAAGGATTCTTCAGAACATTAACTGCACTGCAGGATCTTACAAATGCCGGGATAAAAGTCCATTATTTTATTGGTAATCATGATTTCCTTCACAGGGACTTCTTTACAAGTGAAATTGGTGCAGAGCTACATGAGGATGGGATAGATAAAACCCTTAACGGGAAAAGGTTCTTTATTGCCCACGGGGACGGCCTGGTTAAGAATGATATGGGTTATAACATATTAAAGTCCATTCTCAGGAATAAGGTTCTGCAGAAATTATATTCTTTAATTCATCCTGATATCGGAGTATATTTGGCAAGCCATACCAGCAAATCAAGCAGGGAATATACTTCCCAAAAAGATTATGGAGAAATTGACGGTCTGTTTGAGGCCGCTAAGAGTAGAATAGATCTGGGCTATGATTATGTCCTCTTTGGACATTTACATAAAAGGATATTTGAAAAATATAAAAACGGGTATTATGTTAATTTAGGTTCGTGGCTTTCCGCTCCCTGTTATGGTATATTCAAAGATAATAAGTTTGAAATTGTAGATTGGAAATAAGATGGGAAAAATGAACGAGGATTTTGATTATAAGAAATATTTTAATGATATAGCTGCCAGGAAAAAGAAGAAAAAAGGGGGAGATAACAATAAGAGAAAAAAAATAATCTATTATTCTCTTGCTGCTGTTATCCTTGGTTTATTTATATATATATTCCTCGGGCTCCCTTCACTTGAACAGCTTGAGAACCCTAAACAGCAGCTTGCCAGCAAAGTGTACACAATTGATGGTGAACTGCTTGGACAATTCTATATAGAGAACAGGATTGAAACCAGACTTGATTCTCTTCCTAAACATCTGATAAATGCCCTGATTGCCACTGAAGACAGAAGGTTTTATAACCACTGGGGTGTCGATCTCGGCCGCTTTGTAAAGGCAATGATTAAAAATGTATTCACGTTCTCCCATGAAGGTGCCAGTACAATTACACAGCAACTGGCAAGGAATCTGTACCAGCTTAAATCAGGAAGGGAAAATGTGTTTGATACAGGCATACGAAAAATTCGTGAGTGGATAACTGCAATACAAATTGAAAAAACATATACAAAGAATGAAATTCTTGAGCTTTATTTTAATGTATCTTATTTCGGCAAAAGCGCGTATGGAGTTGAGACTGCTGCAAAGGTTTATTTTAATAAGAGAGCAAGCGAACTTACCGTATCTGAATCTGCCCTGTTAATTGCACTGCTTAAATCTTCAGAATATTATGATCCGGTAAGGCATAAGGACAATGCTTTAAGAAGAAGGAATCTTGTGATAAATAATATGGTTGTAGCCGGATATTTAAGCGAGGCGCAATCTAATGATTTTAAACAGCAGCCCATTACTTTAGCTCCCGGTAAACTTAGCGGCTCCAAATCTGAAGCTCCGCATTTCATGGAATATGTACGTCAGCAAATGGAAGCAATGGCAGACAAATACGGGTATGATCTTTACAGGGATGGATTAAGTATTTATACAACTATTGATATGCGGATGCAGAAGATAGCTGATCAGGCAGCTGCCGAACATCTTAAAGAATATCAGGAATTATTTAATAAGTTATGGGATTGGAATAAGAATAAGGATCTTCTTGCAAGCTTTATTGATAAGGCTATTAGAAATACTAATGAATATAGGGAAGCTCCTGATGAACTTCATAGAATTAAGATTTATAACATGCTTAAGAACCATAAAGCATTTATCGATTCTGTTAAGAAAGCAGAAACTACCATTGAAGTCGGATTCGTTTGCATAGATCCTTCAAACGGTCAGATCAGGGCTATGGTAGGGGGACAGAATCAGGATTTTGGAAGAGGTCTTAATCATGTTACCGGCATCAGAAGGCAGCCCGGATCTTCTTTCAAACCATTTACATATATCACCGCAATCGATAATGGATACTTTCCCGCATACACATTATTAAATCAGAAGTTTAATTATAAAGGGTGGTCACCTGATAACGCCGGAGTTGATTACGGAGGATATATGACTCTTCGTGAAGCTCTGGCTAATTCCGTGAATGTAATAGCCGGCAGGATGACTATAAGTGACATCGCACCTCCATATCAGGTGGCAAGAGTTGCAAAAAAGATGGGTATAAATTCACCATTGCAGGCGTATCCTTCAATAGCCCTGGGTACATCTGAAGTATCTCCGCTCGAACTTACTTCTGCGTTCGCTACTATCGATAATAACGGAGTTCATATTTCTCCTATTTCCATATTGAAAATTGAGAATAGGAATGGCATAATGATTGACCAGTTTGCTCCTGAATACAGCGAAGCTATTTCTTCACAGACTGCTTCTGTAATTACCGATATGCTTCAGGGAGTAGTCAATTATGGTACAGGTGCCGGACTTAGGAAATGGTTTCATCGTCCTGCTGCAGGTAAAACGGGAACAACTCAGAATTTCTCTGATGCATGGTTTGTAGGATATACGCCTCAATTGGTAGCCGGATGTTGGGTCGGTTTTGATGATCATCGGGTAAAATTTACTAACTGGTATGGACAGGGAGCTAAAGCTGCTGGTCCTATCTGGGCGAAGTTTATGGAGGGAGTATACAAAGAATTGGATCTGCCTCTTAAATATTTTGAACTTGCTCCGGGGGTTGTTTCGGCTGAATTCTGTAAGGAATCGATGGATAGGGGAGATACTAAAATTGCTTCCTCCGGATGTCCTACAGTGGTTACAGATATAATATCAGAAAAAAATATGCCCGGCATTTGTGATATTCATGGAGGCGGCACGGGCAAAATAAAAAGAGACGATAAGAAGGGTGATACCGGCTGGTAAATAAATTAAGGTTTTTAATTTACTATAAATCGTCGTAAATTTATTCTGTTGAAGTTCTTATTTATGCCCGAATGGCGGAATTGGTAGACGCGCTAGGTTCAGGGTCTAGTCCATGTACTTGGGTAGGGGTTCGAGTCCCCTTTCGGGCACCAGATTAAGGTTGCAGTTTGAAATAAATTGTAACCTTTTTTCATTTTAAAGTGAAGTGAGAGCAATTCACCAAAAATGTTACAATCGGCATTTTCTTCAACTTCACTATACAAGACTATACAAAAGAATTTTGAGCAGTGTTTTTCCATAAACTAAATAGAAGGAAAAGCATTATGTACTTAGTCAAAAGAAACAAAATATACCACCTTTTTTATAGGAACGAGCAAGGGAAACTTGTTAGTCAATCAACAAAATGTCAATTAAAAGTTGAAGCAAAGAAGTTTGTCATTGATTTCTTCAAAAAACCAATCATAGAAGAAAAAGTAGTCAAACAATATACTTACGCTGAGTTCAAGGACTTCTATAAGGGATATGCACTTTCAAGATTTGCCAAATCATATCAGGCTTATGTAAAAATTGCTTTTGACCAATTTGAAAAGGTAATAGATCCCAATATTGAAATATCCAAAATTACTCCAATGGATGTACACAAATTTATTGCATTCAAAAGATTGAAGGCTGGGGAGAGATTGGTAAATGGATACCTTAGAACATTGCAGGGAGCATTTGAAAGGGCAGTTGAATTTGAAATGCTTGACAGGAACATTTTCAAGAAAATAAAAAAGTTAAAACCTCCTCAAAATCAACCGTTATTTCTCACAAAAGAAGAATTTGAACAAGTACTCCAGAAAGAGAATGAAGAAAAATTCAGACTGATTTACAGATTTGCTGTATATACAGGAATGAGGATGGGTGAAATAAGGTTCCTTAGATGGGGATCAATTAATTTTGAAACTGATATGATAACGGTAGTTAACCACGAAGAATTTACTACCAAAAGTAAGAAATCAAGAAACATTCCTCTTCATAGGAGTTTAAAAGAAGATCTTTTAATTAAGAAAGGCAATCCTGAGGATTACATATTTATTTATAAATATAAAATGTTGTTTACTAAAGATCTTATATCTAATAACTTCAAGGCAGCAATTAGAAGGGCTGAATTAAATGATAAATACCACTT
>JARLHC010000140.1 GCA_031292455.1 Ignavibacteriaceae bacterium | reverse complement strand
AATGCAATAAATAATTTTTGTATTGGTGTTGAAGGAAATGAAAAGAGCTGCGCAAAATGCCATATAGGTTTTGGAATGACCGAAAAAGCTTTTTCTTTTACCGATGCACGGAATATCGATTGCCTGATCTGTCATGATAATACAGAGACTTATGCCAAAGCCCCAGAGATGGGAGGTGCGCCGGTTACAACATTGAATTTCAATAATATTGCGCAGCATGTTGGTAAACCCAAAAGAACAAATTGCGGAGTATGTCATTTCTTTGGCGGGGGAGGAAATAATGTAAAACATGGGGATCTGGAGCAATCAATGTTTGATCCATCCAGAGATGTGGATGTCCATATGAATACTACCGGGGCAAACCTTCAATGCGTAGATTGCCATAAAACTGAAAAGCATATTATAAGCGGGGAAATGTATTCTCTTGCTTCTATGAACCGGGACAGGACAACCTGCGAATCATGCCATTCAGAAAATCCTCATGAAGACGCAATATTAAACAAACATACTTTAAAAGTAGCATGCCAAACCTGCCACATCCCTGTTTATGCAAAAGTAAATGCAACGAAAACAGATTGGGATTGGTCAACTGCAGGGAGGTTAAATAATGGTGAACCTATTGAAGAAGATGATAAAGATGGAAATCATACATATTTATCTATTAAGGGAAGTTTCAAGTGGGGAAAAAATCTTAAACCCGAATATATCTGGTTCAACGGAACAGCAGAGCACTATTTATTAGGAGACACAGTATCAGATTTCACAAAGCCATTAGTAATGAACAGGCTGAATGGTTCATATAATGATAAAGAGTCAAAGATTATCCCGGTAAAAATACATAGGGCCAAACAGCCATTTGATCTGGTGACAAAGATGTTAATACAACCAAAGTTGTTTGCAGATAAAACCGGTGAAGGAGCATTCTGGAAAGATTTTGATTGGGAGAGGGCATCAGCTGCAGGGATGAAAGAAGTAAATCTTCCATTCAGTGGTAAAGTATCATTTATTCAGACTGAGATGTACTGGCCAATAAATCATATGGTCTCTTCCAAAGAAAATACTGTAAAATGTACTGAGTGTCATACCCGTGAAAACAGCCGTTTGGCAAATTTGAAAGATTTCTATATGCCAGCCAGAGATTATAGCCCTTTTATTGATACAGCCGGAACAGGAATTCTGATATTTTCATTACTGGGGATATTTATACATGGGACAGTAAGAATTATTTCAAAACGTAATTTAAGAAAAAGAGCTTAGCATGCAGAAAAAAGTTTATATATATAGATCATTTGAGAGATTCTGGCATTGGATGCAGGCAACAATAATATTTTTTCTGGCAATGACAGGATTTGAAATTCATGGATCGATCAGTTTCTTTGGATATCAGAATGCAGTAAAATATCATAATATTGCAGCTTATGCATTTATTATTCTTATTGTCTTTGCGATATTCTGGCATTTAGCAACGGGTGAATGGAGACAGTACCTTCCAACAGCTAAAAATTTAAAAGCCCAGATTAACTATTATCTACTTGGGATATTTTCCAATGCTCCCCATCCAACCAGGAAGACAGTATTGAGCAAACTTAATCCACTTCAGAAATTAGTTTATTTGGGATTAAAAATTCTTGTAATCCCAACCATGGTAATTTCCGGACTCCTCTATATGTTTTATCGGTATCCTCAAAATGGCGGGATTGCAGGAATGAATATTGATTCTGTTGAAGTAATTGCCCTTTTTCACACAGCCGGAGCATTTCTGCTGCTTGCCTTTATAATTGTGCATCTTTATTTAATTACTACCGGGACAACTATAACGTCCAATCTTAAAGCAATGATAACAGGTTATGAAGATTTGGAATCAGTTGAAGATGGAAATAACAAAAGAACTATTCCGGAAAGTGTATCGGAAACGATCAATTCTGAGGTTACAGATGAATAATACAAAATATATGAATCCTTATTTAGCCGGATTCCTATTGGGGTTGGTTTTATTAGTTACAATTTACATTACAGGCAGAGGTTTAGGTGCAAGCGGCGCAGTTAAAAGTGCTGTTGTAGCCACAGTAGAAACTGTAGCTCCTGCGCATACCGGAGATCTTAAGTTTTATAAGGAATATGGGGAAGAACATCCCGGTAATCCACTTAAGAACTGGTTGGTTTTTGAAATAGCCGGCGTGGTAATTGGGGCGTTTATATCCGGTCTTATTTCTAACCGACTTAAATTTACATTTGAACAATTTCCCAAGTCAATAAAGAAGTTTAGGATTGCGGGAGCTTTGGCAGGCGGTGCTTTATTCGGATTTGGAGCCCAGCTTGCGAGAGGATGTACAAGCGGTGCAGCATTAAGCGGGATGGCAGTAATGTCAACCGGAGGTATAATAACAATGATTGCTATCTTTGGCGGTGCATACATATTCGCCTATTTTTTCAGAAAACTCTGGTTGTCTAATAAAGGAGATTATTAATGGGACCATTAGTACCTGAAGTTATCGGGAATGAGCTGAATTTTATTGTTGCTTTATTAGCAGGCATTGCATTTGGATTTGTACTTGAGCAGGCGGGTTTTTCAACATCCAAAAAACTTGTAGGATTATTTTACGGTTATGATTTTACTGTTCTAAGAGTTTTTTTTACCGGTGGTGTAACTGCAATGTTAGGAGTTATAACACTTGCACATTTCGGATTATTAGATATGAAGCTGGTTTATGTTAATCCGACATTTCTGTGGTCTGCAATTGTTGGTGGACTGATAATGGGTTTGGGATTTGTAACCGGGGGATATTGTCCCGGTACCAGTATTTGTGCAGCGGCGATAGGGAAAATAGATGCAATGATATTCATTGGGGGATCATTTTTAGGTGTGCTTGTTTTTGCAGAAGGGTATCCTTTGTTTGAAGGATTGTATAAAGCTGCTTCATGGGGTAATGTTCAGGCATTTGAAACTCTTGGAATCTCTCAATCTCTATTTGCTTTTTTACTTACATTCATTGCTGTGGCTGCGTTTTGGTTTACTGCAGCAATTGAAAGAAGAGTGAATGGTAAAACCGTTAAAGGTTTTCATTTATCAAAGGTTTATCTGGGGTTGACAGGGCTTGCAATAATTATAGGTTTAACGGCTTTCATGCTTCCTGATAAAAAAGAATATATGCTAAAGGATTTAGCTGACAATAATTTTGTTGCCTCATTTAAAATTGAAGGAATGGATGCCGATGAATTAGCTTTCAGATTAATTGATAACGATAATGATTTGCAAATAATCGATCTCCGTTCCCAGAAGGATTTTGATTCACTAAGCCTTCCTAAATCAACTCATTTTATGTTAGAAAATATGTTTGAAAAAGATGCTTACAAATTATTATCCGTAAAACATAAGAAAAATGTTTTTATTGCAAATGACGAATTAACAGCTAAAAGTGGGGCAGTACTTGCATCCGAACTTGGATTCAGTAATATCCTGGTACTTAAGGGAGGATTTGCTCAGTTCAAAAAAGATATACTTGAATTTGTAATGCCTGCAGGAACAATAGACAGGAAAGATGCTGACACATTTCGATTCCGCACAAATGCAAGCGAGGTAATGCCTGTTTTAATAAAAGAAAATAAGCTTAAACAATCATCCGGAAAGAAAGTACAAGTAAAACGTGTTTTAGGTGGTTGTTGAGGGGTGAACCTGAACAGGAAACTGAGTTACAGTTTTTGCTAAATTATAATTAACCAGTTACCTATCCCCAATTTAATTTACACTAAATCTATTATGCCGATATAGCTGCCAAGAGGAGCTTTGTTTATTATAAACCAAGTTATGAGGTAATTTCCGGCAAATTTTATTATTTTAGGTTTATGCAAAAGCGACTAACCGAATCGACAGTACTTTTTATAAGCATAATAAAATGGGTAGTTCTGGCAACCATTGCCGGAGCAGTTGTTGGTATAGCAACCACAATTTTCCTTAAGCTACTAACATTGACGACCGAATTAAGTCATCAATGGCCGTATTGGTTCTGGCTGCTACCTATTGCTCTATTTATAAGTACTGTACTGGTTAAATACCTGGCTCCGGAAGCTAAAGGTCACGGAACCGAGAAAGTAATTGAAGCGATTCATAAACGTGCCGGGAAAATTCCCATCCTTGTTGTTCCAGTTAAATTACTAGCAACAATAATCACCTTAGCATTTGGAGGTTCGGCGGGAAAAGAGGGACCATGCGCACAGATAGGAGCCGGTATAACTTCCCTATTCGGAGATTTACTAAGATTTGATGATCACGATAGAAAGAAACTGGTCATTTGCGGAATAAGTGCAGGATTCGCTGCTGTATTTGGAACTCCAATAGCAGGATCCATTTTTGGCGTAGAAGTTCTTTTTGTTGGGGCGATACTTTATGACGTTCTATTGCCTTCATTTATTGCAGGAATTACTGCATATCAAGTTTCGACATCCTTTGGAATTACCTACTTTCACCATCCGGTAAGTTTAGTTCCGGTTTTTTCTGAAGGATTTCTTATAAAAGTAATGATAGCGGGAGTTTTTTTCGGTTTATGTTCGATAATATTAATAGAAGTCTTAAAATTCATGGAGAAAGGATCTAACCGGATAAAAATCTGGTCTCCCCTGAAAGGTCTACTTGGTGGATTTATTCTGATTGGTTTGTCCTATATTTTTTCTATTAGGTATTTAGGTTTAGGTTTAGAAACAGTTGAGTCAACTCTTAAGGGGGAGCCGACCGAATGGTATGCATTCCTGGTAAAGCCATTGTTTACCGGCATTACACTAAGTTTTGGAGGAAGCGGAGGAATAGTAACTCCAATCTTTTTCACCGGAACAGCGGCAGGTTCATTTTTTGCTCAGGTTACAGGGTTAAATATAGCAACGTTTGCCGCTATTGGAATGGTAGCTGTTTTATCAGGTTCTTCAAATACTCCAATTGCAGCCAGCATCATGTCTGTAGAATTATTTGGTCCTTCCATAGCTCCTTATGCTACTGTAGCTTGTGTAATAAGTTTTTTAATGACAGGGCACCGGAGCGTATATCCCTCACAGGTATT
>JARLHC010000139.1 GCA_031292455.1 Ignavibacteriaceae bacterium | reverse complement strand
GGTTTTTATTGGCAAGGCGTTCTTATATATTTACTTTCTTTGATACCGGATATTATTTTAACTCCGCTATCGATAAACAGGAAGACTTTAAACTTGGATATGGACTCGGTTTAAGCATCGAAACTGGTTTAGGTGTTCTTGGCGTTAGCTTTGCCTTAGGACAGGGAGATTCTTTTTCCGAAGGCAAGATCCATTTTGGAATAATAAATGAATTCTGATTTATACTAATATCATATTTATATAATTTCTTGAAAAAACTCAGCTCATATATAATCCTTATCAGGCCTCTTAATTTTCTTATTACTTTTTTAACAGTCATTGTTGCCGCTGTTATTTGTTATAAAGGAGATATCTCTCTCTTAAAAGTGCTCCTTGCCGCTTTAACAGCTTCCCTGACATTGTCTGCCGGAAATATTATTAACGATATCTTCGATATAAAAGGCGATAAGATAAATCATCCGGAAAGGCCTCTCCCGTCTGGTATTATCTCTGTTAATTCTGCCTTGATTTACTATTTTATTTTAACAGTCATTTCTATCTCCCTTTCCCTGTTTATTTCAAATCTTAATCTTATAATAAATCTATTGGCGGTTCTGTTATTGTTATTATATTCATTCAGTATAAAAAAATATATCCTCTGGGGAAATATCCTCGTTGCGTTTTTAACAGGACTCGTATTTATATATGGCGGCATATCAGTTAATAATTTCACTCATTCATTAATCCCCGCCTTTTTTGCTTTCCTTATAAACCTTATCAGGGAAATTGTTAAAGATATGGAAGATAGTGAAGGGGATTTTGCTGTAGGATTAACTACTATTTACTCTGAATTCGGTCTTGAAGGCGTAAGAAAAATTATATTGGTATTAAGTCTTCTTCTTATCCTCCTTTCTGTCGTTCCTTATGTTCTCGGAATTTATAGCCGTTACTATTTCATTGTCATTCTGGTTATGTTCATTCCGCTGATGATATATTTCTTGGTTTCTATTGGGTTTGATGTCTCAAAGAAAAACTTGAATAAGTTATCAATTATTCTAAAATTAGATATGGTTTTCGGATTAATTGCATTATATGTCGGCAAATGAAAAAATTTGATAACTCTTATCTTAATAACAAAATAAAATATATCGCAGGAACGGATGAAGCAGGGAGGGGTCCTCTTGCCGGTCCTGTTGTAGCCGCTGCTGTAATATTTGATAATGATATCTTTATCGATGGGGTCAATGATTCCAAACAGCTTTCCGAAAAGGAAAGGGAGTACCTGCTTCCGCAGATATTAGAAAAATGTATCACCTGTTCAGTATCCGTTATTTCCCATATACAAATTGAAAAAATTAACATCCTTCAGGCTTCACTTCTTGCTATGACAACTTCCATTGACCGTCTGAAAATTAAACCCGATCTCGTTCTTGTTGATGGCAATAAAGCATTGAACCATTCGATTGATTCGATCCCCATAATAAAAGGTGACTCTAAGTCCTTTGCAATTGCCTCCGCATCAATTATTGCCAAAGTTGCAAGGGACAGGATTATGAAACGGCTCGGCCATTATTATCCCGTTTACTCATGGTCAAAAAATAAGGGCTATGGAACTCAGGAACATATCGCAGCTATAAAAACCTTCGGCCCCTCTCCATTCCATAGACCAACATTTTTAAGAAAAATATTGTTTGAAGAGAATTCCCATCGGTTTGAACTTGAAACCGGACAATAACAAATCGTTTGGTAACGAAGGGGAGGATATCGCATCTGATTATCTTAAAAAAAACGGATATGAAATAATAGAAAGGAACTATCGTTTCCATAAAGGGGAAATTGATATTGTCGCTAAAGATAAAGAAACCAACTACCTCGTATTTGTAGAAGTCAAATCAAGAAAAAGTCTTGAATACGGTGAACCCGAATATGCCATCACCCCTGCCAAATCTAAACAGCTCAAACGTATGGCAAATTATTACCTGCTCGATAACCATATCCAAAATCACGACTGCCGCCTCGATGTTATAACCGTTCTCTTTACCCCTTCCAACCCTCCCCTCATCAACCATTACAAAAACGCCATCCCCTAAAACCTTAACTTTCACGCTCAATTTGTTTTTCTTTTAATAATCCATCATAACCAACTGAATCATTTTTTATAACATTATCATATGCTGCAATTTCATTCAATAGTTTGATCCCATATCCTCAGAATTCGATTCTCTTTATTAGTTCCTACCATTTTTTTAAAATCGTCATTTTGGGAATCAATACCGCCAATATCAACTACTCCTACTATTACACCGGTACCATCCATTCCAGATCGATATCTTCCTAGATTAGCATTAATCACCTTTTGACTCGTATCTAATTGTGAATAGCATTTATCTGAAAGCGTAATCCATCCTATAGAATCACTATTTAGGGCCCTATATTTATTTAAAGGGATTGTGCCTCTTGCAAAATTTGATGATAAACGAGTTACCACACCAGAATTATTGCTGAAATAATTAATGGAATTGGAATCAGATGATAGATAAACATGAATTAATGTATCCCCATTATTAATTCTAAAATAACTATGCTCTCCAAGATTTTTCATAGCTATTGAATGTGGCTCCTGAGGATAAAGTAGATTAACTATAAATAAAATAACTAAAAGTGTGTAGGATGTCTTTTTCATTTACTCTTTCTTATTATTATGAATTATTAAATAATTATTTTCATTTAATTCTTCCCTTGAATGTGGTATTTCACAAGTATCTTTATAAAAGAATGGTGGAGCCATTTCATCTGTATAACCTCCCGGTACAGTCGCCGTAATGTATTCTATAAATCCCGGAGTTATATCCAGATAATAATAGTGATAGTTGCTTCCTGCAAATGAACACCTGCCAAATGGTCTTTGGGGAATGACATTTCTTTTAAAACTAGCCAATTCATTAGCACTCAAAATATATCTTCCTTTCTTAAGATTCTTTAAGATAAAATATCCTTTTGAATTCAAAGTATCAAATTCGACAAGTTTTCCATTAATACTATCTTTAAGAAAGATTATTACATCCTGCCCCTTCCAATCTCTTTCTACAGATATTTGGCCTGTAAGGATTCCTGTGTTAGGTTGTAAGCCATATTTTTCTTGCCATGAGATTGTCCGGAATATTTCCTTTTTCCCACACCCTATTTCCAGAATAAGAATTAATATGATGAAAAAAAACATTGTAACACATTCTTCTTTAATATTAACCATATTGCGCTCATTATTATAATTCATTATAGTAAAAACTTTAATAATTTATTTTGCTCGAGAGAAAGACAAAGGAAATGTTTTAATTTTAGAAAGTGCGCATCTCCGGAATGATGTAAAAAGATGCTATGCGAATAATCCATATAACCATCTATCAAGGGAATTAAATTATAGAACAATTGGGTCAAATCATCTGGAGTCATCATGAGGATAAATAATCAAGTCGCAGACATTATTATTATAACTCCTTATCGTATCCCCTTCATATAAGATAAAATTATTGAATATAATATTTAATGTCAAATAAATAATCATTTTACGCAATTTCTAATTCATAACTTTATTATAGGGTTAAGTCTCAAAATGAAAATGATCCTTAAAGAAGTTATTTCTATACCTCTGAATTTTCATCTTTAGCGTACCTTTATACAAAATTAAATAATTTATTTTATTCAGCCTAAACAATTAATAAATAAAGAACTACTTATATAGAAATGGAATATTTGTAACTTACCAATCGAATTCTATAATCTCTGGTAAAACATCTCCATTATTAATTTACAAAAACGCCATCCCCTAAACTTCATCTTTGATAGTAATTAACTTTGCGTTTCAATAAATAATAATATAGCTTTGAATCATAGCGTTGCATATTAAATCTTATATATTAAATG
>JARLHC010000138.1 GCA_031292455.1 Ignavibacteriaceae bacterium | reverse complement strand
GAATTACTTTAAAAACTTTATTGTAAAGGAATCACTTAAATGATAAAATTTTATTTAATTCTCTTATGTTTTTCCTCTTTTGCCTGTGCACAGGTAGTAGGACCCAAGGCATCATCCCAACAGATGGAATTTGACTTCGGAGCAGTAGAACAGGGACAGATAGCAACTCATAATTTTATTTTAGTTAACAATGGTGGTGCTATCCTGAAAATAAATGATGTTCATGCATCATGTGGCTGTACTGCTGCCAAACCGGATAAAATTGAATTGGCACCTGGTGAATCAACAAACATCAAGGTCGAGTTCAACTCTACTGGGAGAACTGGTAAACAGGAAAAATATATTTTTGTCAAAACAAATGATCCGGATAATCCTGAATTAAAATTTACCTTTACAGGAAAAGTGATTGAACCTCAGGTTACTAAAACAGATTCAATAAAACCGCAGCTTTATTTTTTCGAAACTATGCACGATTTCGGCACTGTGAAAGAAGGCGTGATAGTAGACTATACCTTTAAATTCAAAAACAATGGTAAGGGCGTTCTTGAAGTAAATAATGTGTCAACTTCTTGCGGCTGCACTATTGCTTCAATTAGTAGCAAAAAAATCGATCCCGGTAAAGAAGGAACTCTTCGTGTAGAACTTGATACGAAAAACAGGGAAGGGAAGATGAACCGAAATATTACTATTCAAAGCAATGACCCATCAGAACCGAATAAATTACTGATAATAGTTGCTGATATAAAAAGAGATAATCAATAATGTCCTGGTTTAACAGATCAAAAGAGAATATTTCTCCGGATACCATGAAAAAGGATATCCCTGACGGGTTATGGGAAAAATGTGAGGGATGCGGAGAAATAATTCATAATAAACAGCTTGAGCAGAACCTATGGACCTGCATTAAATGCGGATTTCATTTCAGAATTGGCAGCCAGGAATATATCAATATTATTCTTGATAAAGGTTCATTCAGGGAAATGGATAAAAAAATGCGTTCTGCCGATCCATTAGATTTTACCGACACCAAAAAATATACATCCCGCGTCCAGGAGACAATCAAAAAGAGTGGCTTATATGACGCGGTAAGAACCGGCATCGGCAAGCTTAACAATATTGAGATAGGTTTCGGCTGTATGGATTTTAAATTCATAGGCGGAAGTATGGGCTCTGTAGTAGGAGAAAAAATATCAAGACTCATTGATAGATGCTACAGATATAAATATCCCCTCGTAATTATTTCTGCAAGCGGAGGAGCCAGAATGATGGAAGGCGCCTATTCCCTTATGCAGATGGCTAAAACTAGTTCCCGTCTGGCGCGGCTTGCAGAAGCAAAAGTACCTTATATTTCCATTCTGACTGATCCTACAACTGGTGGTACTTCTGCCAGTTATGCAATGCTCGGCGATTTCATAATTGCTGAACCGCAGGCGCTTATCGGTTTTGCTGGTCCAAGGGTAATCAAACAAACAATTGGAAAAGATCTTCCTGAAGGATTTCAGAAATCTGAATTTGTTCTTGAACATGGATTTATTGATATCGTAACACCACGTAAAGAACTTAAAAATACAATATTTAATCTTATTACTTTAGTAAGCTGAGGCATCTATTAAAACTTTATCTACTGTCAACGAAATCCGCTCCGCTGTTGATATTATCAAATCTGAAGGTAAAAAAATCGGTTTCGTTCCTACTATGGGATTCCTTCACTCGGGGCATCTGTCCCTGATTAAAGAATCAAAAAAGAAAACAGATATTACAATAGTTTCTGTTTTTGTTAATCCTACACAATTTGCTCCTAATGAAGATTTCAGTTCTTATCCGCGTGACTTTAATCGTGATGCAAAAGTACTGGAAGATGCTGGAGTGGATTATTTATTCTATCCTTCAGCTGATGAGATTTATCCTGCTAATTATCAGACTTATGTCGAGGTTACTGATATTACAAAAATAATTGAAGGAGAATTCCGCCCCACCCATTATAAAGGAGTAACTACTGTTATAGCCATCTTATTTAATTGCATAAATCCAGACTTTGCTTTTTTCGGACAGAAAGATGCACAGCAGTCTGCAGTGATTAAACGGATGGTTAAAGATTTAAAATATAATATCGAAATAATTGTTTGCCCTATCATCCGGGAATCTGACGGTTTGGCAATGAGTTCAAGAAATATTTATCTCAATACTCACGAAAGAGAAAAAGCACTAATTATAAATGCATCATTGAAACAGGCAGAGGAAATAATCCTATCCGGGGAAAGAAACGCGGTTCTCATAATTAAAAAGATAAATAATAATTTTATAAAAGAAAGTTCAATACATGTCAATTATCTTAGAATTGTTGATGCTGATTCTTTCAAGGAAGTTCAAATCCTCCAGCCTGGAAAGGACTATTATATACTTATTGCTGCTAAGGTTGGATCTACACGGCTGATTGATAATAATTTAATTCATATCAAATAAAAAAAATATATATAAATATTTTTCTCACCTATTATAAAAAAATAGATTTGAATTCAGCTTTAACGACTTTAATTTGTTGAATACAAGCAATATCACATTCTTAAATAATAAAAACCTCTTTTCACAAATGAGAAACAGCTGTTTAATTGAACTTCACCTTTAGTGTTAGTATGAAATATGGGCTTAATAAATAAAGAAAAAGGGGCTTATATTTTAATAATTAAGTGGCATGGATTGTGGTACCCGATTTTGAACAAAAAACGCATTATTAGAGAGTAAAATGATTAAAGGAAAAGAATTTCAGAATCTAACTGAAGTAACAGTAAGATTTGCAGGGGATTCAGGAGATGGAATGCAGCTTACAGGCAGTCAGTTTAGTGACACTACTGCCGTCTGGGGCAATGACTTAAGTACACTCCCAGATTATCCTGCTGAAATCAGAGCTCCTTCGGGAACTGTTTATGGTGTTAGCGGATTTCAATTGCATTTCGGAAGTATGGATGTACATACTCCGGGTGATAGACCGGATATTTTAGTAGCTATGAATCCTGCTGCTATAAGGAAAAACCTTCCTGAACTTAAACAAGGTGGAATTATTATTGCCAATACAGATGCATTTGATGCAAAGAATTTGAAATTGGCAAAATATGATACAAACCCTTTAGAAGATAATTCTTTGTTGGGATTTGAAGTTTACCCTGTCCCTATTACATCATTAACTATTAAAGCTCTTGAAAATACAAAATTATCCCAGAAGGAAATATCCCGTTGTAAGAACTTCTTTGCCCTTGGATTAATGTACTGGCTATATAACAGGCCTTTGGATCAAACAATCGATTGGATAAAAAAGAAATTTAAGGATAAGCCCGAATTCATCGATGCTAACCGAAATGCACTTATAGCAGGTTATAATTTCGGTGAGAATACGGAATTATTTACTATACGTTATGATGTAAAACCCGCCCAGCTTCCGAAAGGCGTTTACAGAAGTATCTCGGGGAATGAGGCAACTGCACTTGGATGCCTGGCGGCATCTGTTAAAAGCGGTCTGCCATTATTCCTTGGCTCATATCCTATTACTCCAGCTACTGAAATTCTACAGTACCTTAGTAATTATAAGAATTTTGGTGTAAAGACATTTCAGGCCGAAGATGAAATTGCCGGTATTACATCTGCTATAGGAGCTTCCTTCGCTGGTAATCTCGCTTTAACTACTACTAGCGGTCCCGGCTTAGCTCTTAAAAGTGAAGCTCTTGGGCTGGCACTCATGACAGAACTTCCTCTCGTTGTAATAAATGTCCAGAGAGGTGGTCCAAGCACAGGGCTTCCTACAAAAACTGAACAGGCCGATCTCCTCCAGGCAATGTATGGCAGAAATGGCGAATCTCCCCTTGCTGTTATCGCTTCTTCTACTCCTAGCGATTGCTTCTATATGGCGTTTGAAGCATTCCGCATTGCTATTAAATATATGTGCCCCGTTATTCTATTAACCGATGGCTATCTTGCCAATGGCTCTGAACCATGGAAAATTCCTCATGTTAACGAACTCCCCGAAATACCGGTTAAATTCTGGACCGATAAGTCAACGTATCAAACTTATTTAAGGGATGAGTTCCTTGCAAGACCATGGGCTAAACCTGGTACTCCGGGATTAGAACATAGGATTGGCGGTCTTGAAAAAGCTAATATTACCGGTGCTGTTAGCTATGACCATGATAACCATGATCTAATGGTTAAGCTTAGAGATCAGAAAATTAAGAATATCGCTAAGGATATTCCCGATCTGGTTGTGGATGGAGATGAAGAAGGTGAATTACTTGTTCTTGGCTGGGGAGGAACATTGGGAGCAATTACTGAAGCTGTCATACGTCTCAGAAAAGCAGGTTATAAAGTATCTCAGGCACACTTGAAATACCTTAATCCCATGCCTGCCAATACAGAAAAAGTTGTAAGAAGCTTTAAGAAAGTACTTATTCCTGAAATAAATTTAGGACAACTTTCTAAAATTATCAGGAGTGAGTTCCTTATCCCGGTTGAACAGTTTAACCTTGTAAGAGGACTGCCTTTCAAATCTATGGATATCGAAGAGAAAATCATTGACTTATTAGGAGGAAAGATCTGATGGCTGATAACAATGAAATTAAAGAAGTGAAATTAACCGCAAAGGATTTTGCTACTGATCAGGATGTTAGATGGTGCCCCGGCTGTGGCGACTATTCAATCTTGGCTCAGGTGCAGAGGTCTTTCCCGGATCTGGTCAATGTTAAGAAGGAGGATATTGTCTGGATCTCTGGTATCGGATGCTCTTCACGCTTTCCTTATTATATGGACACCTATGGCTTCCATACCATACATGGACGCGCTCCTGCAATCGCTACCGGAGTTAAAATTAGTAATCCCGGGCTTTCGGTTTGGGTTGCTACTGGTGACGGCGATTTATTAAGTATCGGCGGTAACCATTTTATTCATGCTTGCCGGAAAAACATCGATCTCAAAGTCCTCTTGTTTAATAACAGGATTTATGGATTAACAAAAGGACAGTATTCTCCAACTTCGGAGAAAGGGAAAAAGACTAAAACATCACCTTACGGAAGCGTTGATTTTCCGTTTAATCCTGTCTCTCTTGCTCTGGGAGCAGAAGCAACATTTGTTGCAAGATGTACTGACAGGGATACTAAACATATGCAGCAGATGATTAAAAGAGCTGCTGACCATAAAGGAATTGCCTTTATCGAAATATTCCAAAACTGCGTTATATTTAATGACGGCGCTTTCGATGCACTTACCGATAAAGCTACAAAGGATGACATGCTCCTTTATATGGAACAGGGAAAACCTTTGCTCTTCGGAAAGAATAAAGAAAAAGGTATTAAAATAGATGGCGCTGTTCCTTCGGTAATAAACATTAACGAGAACGGAAATAGTATAAATGATGTCCTTGTTCACGACGAATTTGATCTGAGCCCTGTAAGAAGCACTATCCTTGCACACCTTACTGACTCTACTGAATTCCCGACTCCATTGGGAGTTTTTAGGCAAATATTCAGGCCCACAGTTGATGGTGAAATAGAAAGACAGATTGAAGAAGTTACTATGAAAAAAGGTGTGGGAGATCTTGAAAAATTACTTTTTAGCGGAAATACTTGGGAAGTTAATTAAAGACTCTGAACTCCGGTATATTCTTCAAGACGGTCTTTCATAAAATCTTTTATATCAAAGGTTCTTTCGGAATTATCGTACTGAACTTTATACCTTGAAATGCTTTTATATAATTCTTCTTTTGACTGATAGTCCTTTAGGTAGAACATCCTTACTGTATTCCTGTTCTTGATCAGCCAGTTGAGTGTTATCTTCATTTTCTCCAGGTCCTCATCATCCGGCTCAGCATTCAGTAGAACTGTATGCTCAAAATAATCGTCCAGCGCATCCTCAAAATAATCCCTCTTCTCAGAACTCTGCTTCCTTACAAATATCTTTCCGGCAATCATTAGTATATAGTCTTTCCCGAAACCTCCGCTTACTTCAAAAAGTACATTGGCAAGGTTAACCGGTTCTGCCAGTAAGGATGATTTGTGTGTCTGAGCCAGGATAAGATCGATTAACTCCTTTACCTCTGCTGCCTTTTCGAACTTCTGACCGTCTGAATACTCCTTCATCTTGTTAATTAACCTGCTTAAAGCATACTGGTTCTTCCCGTATAAGAATTCATAAATCTTCTCAAGTTCTGCAAAGTATATTTCTTTATTCTTATTTTCACAGGGAGCAGTGCATCTCTCAATATCTGCTAAAAAACACTTCCTGTTTTTCTTAAATTCCTTTTCACTGCATTCCCTTATAGCAAAGGTCTTGGCTAACATATCATAAATCTCCGCTGCCTTTCTCCGTGAGATAAAAAGACCAAAATAATCATTACCGTCAAAATTGAATGAGTTGGATATCTCAATTGAAGGGAACGCCTGCGAAGTATTTACCTTTAGAAAATATTTGTTCCCGTATGATTTAAGCATTGTATTATGCTTTGGATTTATGACCTTAATTAACTCTGCTTCATTCAGGAGGGCTGTAAGCTCTGAATTGGTTAATTGTATCTTTAAGCGGGATGCCTGCTTTATTATTTTCTTCGCTTTCCTGGGAGCAGATGCAGAGAAATATGATTTTACCCTGTCCCTTAATGACTTTGCTTTCCCTATATATATAATGTCATTCTTGGCGTTTAGGAAATAATAAACACCCGGCGCGTGCGGCAGAGCTGCAAGATCGGCAGATAAAGATTGCTTTACTTTTACTTTTAATTCTTTCCTTGCCATTGCCTGAAACTTGATCAGCTCATCCGCAAAATGAATTCCGTAATTCTCTTTCAGCTCTGCTATCATCTTAATGAACAGCCGGGCAGTTACCTTTGCATCTCCTAATGCTCTGTGCTCCGATAAATTATGAATTCCAAGATGATTGCACACGGAACCTAAAGATTTACTCTTAAGCGCAGGATATATTCTCCTTGCAATTTTAAGTGTGCATACATTATGGATTACGTTAACTTCCCGTCCGCATGCTTCAAATTCTTTCCTTAAGAAGCTTTTATCAAATGATAAGTTATGCCCCACTATAATATGCCCGGATATGAAATCTGCAACTTTATCCGCTATATCCTCAAAAAAGGGTGCTTCATAAACATCTTCGTTTGTTATGCCGGTAAGCTGTGTTATATAATAAGGAACCTCTCTCTGAGGGTTTACTAATGAATGGTATGAATCGGTAATGGTCAACCCTGAAACTTTAATTATCCCTATTTCAATAATGTTATTATATGATGGGGAAAGTCCCGTAGTTTCAACGTCTAATACACAATATTCAGCTTCTTCCACCGGTACTATTGAAAGGTCATGTGCAATCATGGTGCAAATCTATTATTTATAAATATACAATCAAATACCATAATATTATATTTATTTAATTGTTAGGCATTCCCTCATTTTATATATTTGATTTAATGAAAAAATTCTTTCAAAACCCCAGGAATAAGAAGATCCTTTATTATCTGGGAGGAATCATAGTTTTCTTTTTAATCCTGGATAACCTCATGCTTCCTTGGTATGTAAGTTCTCCTGAAGTTACAGTTCCTAAAGTGGTTGGACTAAATGAAACTGATGCAGTCAGGATATTAAAAGATGCTGATCTTTCACCCATAGTAAGTGACACTACCTATGATGAAAATTTCCCCAGGGGATATGTAATTGTCCAGAAACCAATGACCGGGGATGTAGTTAAGAAGGGAAGAAGGGTATATGTCTTTATTAGCGGTGGTGAACCCTATGTTAATGTCCCAATATTGAAAGGAAGGGGACTGAAAGAAGCAAAGCTTGCACTCGAAAGGGTCGGTCTTAAATTAGGAATAGTAAGCGAACTCCCCTCCGAGAATCCTAAAAATGTAATATTTGATCAGCAGTTTGCTGCCGGAAGTTCTATTAGAAAAGGTGAGTCGGTTGGTATCACCGTAAGTATAGGATTCGTTGCCGAAGGTGATATCACGGTGCCCGACCTGATAGGTAAATCACTCTCTGAAGCTGAAAAACTACTCGCCGATAGCAGTCTTAAAGTAGGTAAAGTTAATTACCAGAGTTCATTCTCTTTATTACCAAATACTATTCTCGATCAGTATCCCAGCAAGGGAAATAAAGTAAATAAAGGTACGGTAGTCGATCTATTTGTTACCAAAACTGGAAATGAAACTAAAGAAATTGAAGAATGAAAATTATAGCCCCATCAATACTATCAGCCGATTTGGCCAATTTATCCCAGCAACTCCGCTATGTAGAAATTGGCGGCGCAGATTGGATACATTGCGATATTATGGACGGCCACTTTGTCCCTAATTTAACTTTCGGTCCTATTCTCGTTAATGCTGTTAAAAGAAGCACTCATCTTCCCCTTGATGTCCATCTTATGATTGAGAATGTCGATATGTATCTTGAAGATTATATCAATGCCGGCGCTGCTTATTTAACTGTTCACCAGGAAGCTGTAGTGCATCTGAACAGGACTGTCAATAGGATTAAAGAATTAGGAGCTAAAGCAGGTATCTCTATAAATCCTTCCACTCCTGTCGATACATTAAAAGATGTAGCGGAATTCGCAGACCTGATCTTAATTATGTCCGTAAACCCCGGGTTCGGAGGTCAATCGTTCATTCCTAATTCGCTTAGAAAGGTTAGGGAATTAGTAAAACTAAGAGAAGAATTAAAAGCCGGCTTCTTAATTGAAATAGACGGCGGTATGGGGAAAGAAACTATTGTTGAAGCATCAAAAGCTGGAGTAGATGTTTTTGTCGCCGGTTCCTCTATTTTTAATTCGGATAATATTTCTGCTTCTACTGCAGAGTTAAAGTTCCTTATCCAGGAATAATTCTATCTGCCGGAAATAAGTGCAATTATAAGTTCAGCGAACTCTCTGAAAGCACCGTTGCCTCCTTTTTCCTTGCATACGTAATCTACAATATTTCTGATCTCGGGCATACCATCAGCCGGGGAAGCTGATAATCCTACAAGTTTAATAATTTCTATATCATTAACATCGTCCCCTATATAAGCTATATTATCAGCCTTAATATTATGCCGCTTCTCTATTTCCGAAAGCATCAGCTTTTTGTCCTTTACCCCAAGCAGCACTTCTTTAATCTTTAATTTTTCCGCTCTCTTCTTTAATGAGCCCGATATCTCACCTGAAATTATTCCGGTTTCTATTCCAAGTTCACTTCTTAACCTTTCCACTCCCATTCCGTCCCTTATCGAAAACCGCTTAAATACTTCTCCTTCTTCAGAATAATAAACTCCCGTGTCGGTAAGTACTCCGTCATTATCTGTCAGAACAAGCTTTATCTTCCTTGCCTTGAACAATAAATGTGAATTAGTTGATTGAAGTGTGGAATCCGGTTTGATTAAAAATCTGTTTGCCATACTAATTTCTTCTGATATTGCCTATATAACTGAACTAATGAATTAATTCTTTTTAATAATTTAATCTTTTATTTTAATATAGAAAGTTTATTTTCCTGGTACTAAAATAATAAAATATACAGGTATATTAATAATCACAATCCGGTTTTCAATTCAATCACTATGAAAATAATTAAACCTGCCAGATTAATGAAAGGAGATGCTATAGGTATAATTTCTCCTTCATCCCCTGTATCCGATGATTCTAGGTTACAGGGAGGGGTAAATTATTTTGAGAAAATGGGATACCGCGTTAAAGTCGGATTAAATATATCGAAAACAAGGGGCTATCTTGCAGGCACCGATGACCAAAGAATAGCAGATATTCATGATATGTTTCTTGATAAAGAAGTCAAATTAATAATCTGCCTAAGAGGTGGCTACGGATCGTCACGGCTTCTCGATAAAATCGATTATAATATTATCCGGAATAATCCTAAAATTTTCTGCGGATATAGCGATATCACCGCCCTGCAGAATGCCTTCCTCCATAAAACCGGCTTGGTTACTTTTGCAGGCCCTATGGCTGGCGTCGATTTTTATAAAGATGTAAATCCCTTTACCGAAGAAAACTTCTGGAAAACTGTTACTGTAAATGATATTATTAAAATAACTTCCCCCGCCGGAGAGAAAATACAAAGCTTAAACAAAGGCGTTGCTGAAGGCCGGCTTATTGGTGGAAACCTCTCTCTGTTCTCATCTATGGCAGGAACAGACTATCTCCCTGATCCCGGTAATAGGATTCTCTTGCTCGAAGAAGTTGATGAGTCCCCATATAGGATCGACAGGATGCTCAACCAATTAAGACTTGCAGGAATATTACCCAAAATGAACGGCATCATTATGGGCGGTTTTACCAACTGCGTGGAAACTGATCCCGATAAAAAATCGCTTACCCTGGATGAGGTAATAGAGGATTACTTCATAACTAATTTCCATTCACCCGTTGTTTATAATTTAAGTCACGGCCATCTCATCAACAACCTTACAATACCAATCGGCATAAATGTCAGAATAAATGGGAATGATTCCTCTATTCAGTTTTTAGAGACCTGCCTCTCTTAAAAGAAATTCATACCATTATTAATACCCTCTTATCTCTCTTCCGGTTTCCCAAATTATTCTATTGGTTGATCTTATATTTTGATAATCTGTCTAATACTTAATCTGATAATCTGCTACTGTGATAACTAATAAAATTTTATCAGAAAGAAATGATTATCTATACAAAACTAAATAGGGACTTTATGACAAAGACTGTTTTGATTGTAGAGGATGAAGCTATCGTTGCTCAGGATTATAGGTCAATGCTAATACACACCGGCTTTAAAGTTATTGGTATCGCTGACAACAGTACCAAGGCTATTGAAATTGCTATCCAGGAAAGACCCGATATTATTTTAATGGATATCAATTTAAAAGGGGAAGTCAGTGGAATAGAGGCCGCTAAATCCATTTATGATATTTATAGCCCTCAGATTGTCTTCATTACCGGTTTTGATGAAGAAGTTTTGGTATTTACCGGAATTCGATATCAATATATCAGAAAGCCGATTTATGAATGGAATCTCATTAAGGTTTTAAACTAATCCTGTTTAGCATCCATTCAGTTTAATTCGAAAATGCTTCACGCTTGGGAACTAACTGTAATTTGCACGGCCTAAGTACGGCTTTTTACTGGTTTTTAGCACACTTAAGCGCACTTTAGCGCACTCAAATTGGTTGGGAATCTGTTTTTAGGGCGGGAAATCTTAACAGTATATTATATATAGTTTCCATTATATTGTCAAGTATATTATTCAAAATCTTATATTATTTCTTATCACGTTCCTTTCACACCATTATAAATAACCTAATGGACAATAATTCTTTTCTTTATTATTATTAACACTTCTATAAATAATTATGTTGGAATATGCTTAAGCATTTATTAATCTTCGGGTCTAATGGTGCACTTGGAAAAGGAGTTACCAATGTCTTGCTCCATAAGGATTATGACAGGATATTCCTCTTCGACTCAAAACCTAACGATATCACCGGAAAGAATATTGAAAAAGTGATTATCGCTAATATGTCTGAAGAAGAAAATGTTATAAAAGCTTTTGAAAATCTTAAACCTTCCCGGGATATACAGTTCTTCTTATTCAGTACTGTAGGTGGATTTACAGGCGGTAAAAACCTTTGGGATACGGACACAAACGATCTTACTAAAATGATAGATGGTAATCTTAAAACCTCTTTCCTTATCGGTAAGTATTTTTCCCGTCTGGTTAAAGATTCTGCCGGTGGCTCTATCCTCTTTACCTCTGCCTTTACTGGATTGGCTCCCGAGAAAGGGAAAATCCCATATGGTGTATCTAAAAGCGGCGTCATTTATATCACTGAAACTCTTGCCCTCGAAGGCGCCTCTATCAATCTTTCGGCAAATGCTATTGCCCCTTATATAATTGATACACCCGCTAACCGCGAATGGATGGGAAAAGATTATGATTATGATCAACTAATTAAACCCTGGGAAATTGGAGAAGTAGTCCATTCCGTTTTCTCTAATTTCAGGATTATTTCGGGTACCATAATAAAATTACCCGGCAGGTTGAAAATAAAAGAATAGAAAACACTATTTTGTTGGATTAAATATTAAAAGTATTATGAACCTAAAAGATAAAATTAACGAAGATATGAAGTCTGCCATGAAATCGGGAGATAAACTCCGGCTTGAAACTATAAGATCAATAAAAGCATTGATCCTTGAATTTGAGAAAAGCGGCAGCGGCAAAGAACTTACTCCGGATGAAGAATTAAAAATGCTCAACGGGGCTGTTAAGAAAAGAAGGGATTCTATAGAACAGTTCACTAATGCAGGAAGACTTGAATTGGCTCAAAAGGAAGAGTCGGAATTAAAAATTCTTATGAGCTATATGCCTAAACAGTTATCCGAAGATGAAGTCGATCAGGAAATTAAAAGAATAGCCGAAGAGATTGGCGCTAAAGGAAAAGCTGACTTCCCGAAACTTATGCCCAAAGCTGCTCAGCAGTTAAAAGGTAAGGCCGATGGCCGAGTTGTAAAAGCTGCTGTTGATAAATACCTGGAGAACAATTGAACTTACTCGATTTTATTATTATCGCAATTATGGCAATTGGCTTTATTCTTGGATTTAAGGATGGCTTTGTCCGTAAAGTTATAGGCGTCATGGGGTTTATTATTGCTACTTTCGTAGCAATAAAATTAGCGGGAGCTTTTGGCAAGGTGATTGAATCCGCTTTTGATATTGAGTTCTACTTGGCTGAAATAATTGGCGGTGTAACTTTATTCCTTTTTGTGGTTGTTATTTTCTCTATGATCAAAAGAGTCGTCCATCCTTTTGATAAGGTTAATAACCTTGTAAATCAGATCGTGGGAGGAATTGTCGGAATACTTCAGGTACTGTTCTTCCTAAGTGCCTTGTTCCTTTTATTAAATGTGTTTAATCAGCCGGGGCCAAAGGTTACCTCTAAATCTTTCTTTCATGCAAAAGTAACCGAACTTATCCCTAACGTTATCGGTTTGGTTAAGATTTATACGCCTGAAACAAAAAAAATGATTAAAGACTATATTAACGAAAAGGATAAGGAGAAAGACTCGATTTAATGATTGGAACATCTGTCCTCGATAAACTTGAGTTTAGGAAAGTACTCGGTTATATAGCTAATTATTGCTCTACCGAGATAGGAAAGGGGAGAGTCCTTGCCTCGGTTCCCTTCGACAATATTAAGACTGCTGCCCATCAGGGTAACCTGGTTACCGAAGCTAAAGAAATACTTATTCGAAACATTCCTCCACCCCTTGATTATATCCCCGATCTAAGGGATGCTCTCTCCCAAAGTACAATTGAAAATTCAGTTCTTGATAGTAAAAAAATTCTTGAGATATTACGACTTGCAGCTATTTCAAGGAACCTTGCCAATTTCCTTAAATCAAATGCAGAGATTGCTCCTGACCTCTATGAGGTTAGCCGTGATTTGTTTGTGGATAAGGTATTTGAACATCATATTCAAAAGGTCATCACTGAAAACGGCGAGATTAAGGAGAACGCAAGCTCTGAACTCCTCTCAATACGGAAAGAAATTAACGGTAAAAAGGATGAGCTCGTTAAGGTTGTAAACAGGATAGTAAAAAACCTCAGGGATTCCGATATCGTCAGAGAGGATTATTTAACTCTCAGGGACGGACGGATAGTAATTCCCGTTAAGTCTGAACATAAAAGACATATTAGAGGTTTTATTCATTCTGAGTCATCTACCGGACAGACAGTCTATATCGAACCCGAGCAAACCCTCGAGCTTAATAACGAAATCATTACTCTCTCCTTTGCTGAAAAAAGAGAGATAGAAAGACTTCTTCGCGAACTTACTAAACTGATTGGTACTGTAAGTCCTTTGTTAAAGGATGCTCTCAATATTGTTTCCAATATTGATTCAGTGTTTGCAAGGGCTAAGTATTCAATTGAAATTATCGGCGCCTATCCGGAGATCAATCATAAAAAACCTCTGGAATTAAAAGATGCCCGTCATCCTATTATTCTTAAACGCCTTGGAAGGGAAAAAACTGTTCCCCTAAGCGTCAGTCTGGATAAGAATAAAGTAATAATAATAACAGGACCTAATACAGGGGGTAAAACTGTTGTTCTTAAAACCATAGGTATTATTTCACTCCTTCTGCAGTCGGGTATCCATATCCCCGCAAGTCCGGATAGTAATATGCATTTCTTCAGTAATATTCTTATGGATATTGGCGATGAACAGTCGATTGAAGATGACCTTTCCACCTTCAGTTCCCATCTGTCCAATATTAAGCATGTGCTTGATAATGCCGATAGCGATTCACTCGTCCTTCTCGATGAAATCGGTACCGGTACCGATCCTGCTGAAGGTTCTGCTATTGCCGCTGCTGTTCTCTTATCTCTCGGAAGACAGGGAGCAGTTGTATTTGCAACAACACATCACGGCAGCTTAAAGATTATTGCTAATGAACTTGATGGTTTCGAAAATGCAGCTATGGAGTTTGATACAGTAAACCTTAAACCTAATTATTTATTTAAACAGGGGATACCTGGATCAAGTTATGCTTTCGAAGTTGCAAAAAGAATAGGATTTACTCCCGGATTCTTCAATCTGGCAGAAGAATATCTTGATACCGATAAACATAAAGTTGAGAACTTCCTTATCGATCTGGAAGCAAAATCTAAAAAGCTTGAGCAGCAGCTTAAAGATGCTAATATTGAAAATTCACGCCTTTCTGGATTAACAAGTCTATACCAGAAAAATATAGACACTCTTAACAAAGAGAAAAAAGATATAATTAAAAAAACAAAAGAGGATGCAGAGTTATATCTAAAAGGCGTAAACCGTAAAATTGAAAAGGTGATTAAAGACCTCAAGGAAAGCAATGCTTCCCATGATGTGATTAAGGAAACACAAATCCTTGTAAAATCAATTAAAGAAGAAAATAATAATATTTTTAAGGAAGTTGTTGACTTAAAAGAAATTAAAACTGATTTTATGGTTGGAGATTTTGTTTGTATCAAAAACACTGAGACTAAGGGGGTAATAATAGAGTTTTCGAAAGATCTTAAAAAGTCTGTCATAAATACAGGGAAGATTAAGATGAATGTTCCGGTTGCTAACCTGGAACATAGCACTAAGGAAAAAGAAAAGGTTACTGGTATTTCTGACTACAGTTATAATATAAGTTCTCCTCAAATTAGGTTGGACATAAGAGGTGAAAAGCCGGATGCTGCTGAATTTGAAGTCATTAGGTTTATTGATACTGCATATTCAGCAGGATTGGAAAGAGTTGAGATTCTTCATGGCAAAGGTACAGGAGCTCTTAAAAAAACCGTTATCGATATGCTGAAAAAGCACGATAAAGTTAAAAGCTTCTACTTTGCTCCGGTTGAATTTGGAGGCGAAGGTATTACAATTGCAGAACTGAAATAAGGAGCCTGGTGTTCAAAAAAATCTTAATTGCTAATCGGGGGGAAATTGCATTAAGGATTATAAGAGCTTGTAAGGAAATGAGCATTAAATCCGTTGCAGTTTACTCTGAGGCTGATAAAACTTCACCGCATACTAAATATGCCGACGAAGCTTACTATATTGGGGAGTCTCCTTCTTCTGAATCATACCTTAATCAGAACAAAATAATCGCCCTCGCTAAACAGGTCGGTGCCGATGCTATTCACCCCGGCTATGGATTCTTTTCTGAAAATGCCGCCTTTATTAAAGAAGTTGAACTATCGGGCATAACTTTTATTGGCCCTTCATCATCTTCTGTGATGATGATGGGAAGTAAAACTGCTGCAAGACAACTCATGCAGAAGAATAATGTATCTATCGTTCCGGGTACAACCTCACCTGTTAGCTCTGTCGAAGAAGGACTCGTTATTGCGGATAAGATAGGATACCCCGTATTGCTTAAAGCAGCAGCAGGGGGAGGGGGCAAAGGGATGAAATTAATATCCTCCCGCAATGAGTTTGTCTCTTCATTCGAATCAGCTAAAAGGGAAGCATTAAAATTCTTTGCCGATGATTCTGTCTATATTGAAAAATATATTGAGGATCCAAGACATATTGAAGTTCAGATATTCGGCGACAAACATGGTAACTATGTCCATATATTTGAAAGGGAATGCTCCATCCAGAGAAGACACCAGAAAATAATTGAAGAAGCTCCTTCCTCTTTTGTTAATGATAAAACCAGGGAAAAGATTACCCGCGCTGCTATAAATGCGGCTAAAGCTTGCGGCTACTATAATGCGGGAACTATAGAGTTTCTTATGGATAGGAATTCTGATTTCTACTTCCTTGAAATGAATACCCGCCTCCAGGTTGAACACCCTGTAACAGAAATGATTAGCGGACTCGATCTTGTTAAAGAACAAATAAATGTCGCCGCTGGTAATAAGCTCTCTTTTAATCAGGATGACCTTAAAATAAACGGACATTCTTTTGAAGCCAGAATATATGCCGAAGATCCTGAAAATAGTTTCCTCCCCTCTACTGGTAAACTATTGGAATTCCAGATACCGTCAGGCCCTGGTATTAGAGTAGATGCGGGATTTTCAAGAGGATCCCTTATATCCCTTTATTATGATCCCCTGATCGCCAAATTAACTGCTTGGGGCAAAAATAGGGATGAAGCTCTGGAAAGATTAAAAAGAGCCCTTGACGAATTCCAGATTGCAGGCGTTACTACTAATATTTCTCTCCTTAAAGAGATATGTAATAATGAGAATTTCAGAAAAGGTAAATTTGATATAAACTTTATTGGGAAAGAATTTGCCGGCGGATCGCAGGGAAGTAATACTACTTCGGATGAAATAGAAATTGCAGCCGTTATCATTACTTCCCTCCTTAAATCACGGAGTACTGCTTCAGAGGTTAAAAATATTATTTCGGATAACAATAATTGGGGAAGACTCCGCTATGAGTGAATTTATTGTTACTGTTAACTCAAAGAAAAAGAATGTTAAGATTCCCGGCAACTCAATTATTTACGTTAACGATATAGAATATAACCAGGAGCTCTATTATTTGAGCGGCGATACCTATATGTTAAAGGTGAATAATAAAATGTATGAAATATCAGCCGGCAGGATCGATCACGAAAGATATTCGGTTTCAATAGACGGCAAGAATCTGGAAGTTCTTATTAGGACTTCATTACAGGAAAAAGCTGCAAAGCTTGGTGAACTGAAAGCTGCTGTAACTCATAAGATGGAACGTAAGGCAGCTATGCCCGGATTGGTATTAAAAATTAAAAAACAAGCCGGTGATTCTGTCGTACAGGGAGAATCAGTTATGATTCTTGAAGCAATGAAAATGGAAAATGATGTAAGAGCCCAGGTGTCCGGTAAAATTAAAAGTATAAATGTCAAAGAGGGGATGGCAGTTGAAAAAGGTTTTACTCTTTTTACTATTGAATAATAAGTAATATTATAATAAGGTTCATTTAACTTAAACCACGGAGGTCACTTGAAGCTAATAATAAGTTCTCTTCTTTTACTCTCTGTAATGTTCACCGGAACATTATACGCGGGTGGATTTCAATTAAACGAACATGGCGCCAGAGCAATGGGCTTGGGAGGAGCATTTACGGCTGTTGCCGATGACCCTTCAGCAATATATTTCAATGCAGCAGGCCTTACTCAGCTTGATGGCTGGAACTTTATGATAGGCAGTGCATTTATTGCCCCTGTCTCTTCATTCAGAGGAGTAGCTCCCCGGATTACAGAATATAAAACCTCACCTCAGATTTTTCCAATCCCTAATGGATATGCAACCTACCGAATAAATAATGACTGGGCTGTCGGTCTTGGTTTTGATGTGCCGTTTGGGTTGGGAACTGAATGGCCGTTAAACTGGCCCGGAAGATATCTTGCTCTTCAGACCGATGTGAGATCTTATACTGTTTCTGCGGATGTGGCTTATAAAGTGATTGATAAACTTACCGTTAGTGCAGGTGTCCAGTATAGTTTTGCTGATGTTACCATAACTGAACAAATATCCCAGACACCTTTCCCGGGGGATGCTTATGTAAAGCTGACTGGAAAAGATAATGCGGCTTTTGGATATAAATTCGGTCTGCTGTATAAACCAACTGATAAACTTTCTTTCGGAGCTTCTTTCCATAGCCAGATAAAATATAATTTCAAAGGATCTGCCCTTACAACCGGAGCTCCACAGTTAGCATCAAAATTACCCGCTGGTGATATTAGTGCCGATCTTACTGTTCCTTTTAATTTCGCATTTGGTGCCGCATATCAGGTGATACCGGAACTCAGATTATCTGCTGATTTCCAGTATATTGGCTGGTCAAGCTATGATACTCTGGCTATTCAGTTTGCTAACGTTCCGAGAGTTGCAAGCCCTAGGCTGTATGATGATTCATATATTGTCAGGTTCGGTGCTGAATATAAATATACCAGGGACCTTTCTTTCCAGGGTGGAATATATTATGATAATAATCCTGTTAAACCGCAATATCTTAATCCTTCATTACCCGATGCCAACAGGATTTGTTTCAGCATAGGATTGAATTATAAAGTTACCTCAAATTTCAGCGCAGGAGTTTCTTATCTGTTCATCAGGTCAAGTGAACTTACTGTAACAAACTCTCAGGAGTATTACTCAGGCAATACTCCGTTTAATGGTACATATAATTCATATGCGAACATCGGCTCTATCAGTTTATCATACAGCTTATAATTAGAAAAGGATAAAATATATGAAAAAGATTTTAAGCAATATATTTCTTCTGGCCCTTTCATTAGTGTTTATCACCGGATGCCAGGATAGATCAGAGCTTACCGCTCCTGCACCGCAGTCTCCTAAAAGCGGAACGGCAGATTTTACAAGGTTCGTTTCTATTGGTAACAGCATAACTGCAGGTTACCAGTCTTCTGCATTATTTAAGGATGCCCAGCTATATGCCTACGGAAACCAGATTGCACAGATTGTCAATACATCATATGCTATGCCGCTGGTTTCGGATCCCGGACTCGGAGGCCAGCTTCAGGTTCATCAGTTATCTCCCAATCTGGTTCTTATTCAGCAGCCAAGTTCAGGTGTACCTCTGAATCTTAGTTATCCTGCACCATATAATAATCTCGGCGTACCCGGTGCTTTGGTATATGATGTTCTAAATGCTACAGATTCTATGTCATGTGCATCAGCTCAGGTTGGTCAGCCAAATCCTTTCTTTGATTTGGTTCTTAGAAATTCTGGTCTGCATCTTGGTTCACAGATTCAACAGGCAATGGCATTGCACCCGACATTCGTTACTTGCTGGATAGGCAATAATGATGTCTTGGGTTACGCTACAAATGGGGGAGTATTAATGAATAATGGAGTAGCTATCCCAATTACACCTACTGATGCAACTGTATTCCATGAATATTACAGACAGCTCGGCGATAGCCTTGACACTCTTGCTGTCCGGGGAGCTAAAATTGTTATCGCAAATATTCCTGATGTTACAACCATCCCTTTCTTTACTACTGTCGGACCACTATTAGCTGAAGAAGTTCCATGGGCTGCACATTCTATACCTGGACTGTTTTATCAGATTCATGGCAATACAAGTGCTGACCCAACTCATATGGCTGATTCTTCAACTCTGGCAAACCTTGATGTAATGATTACTTTATCAGGACAAAATTATACCGGATTGTTAGGTACTCCTACAGGCAAATGGTATAGGGATAATCATTATTCTGCTTTGCCTCCGGGTATAGATACTACAATGCCGTTTGGATTCTATCCTACCAATCCATGGCCTGATGCCTTAATTCTTGATGCTTCTGAAATTACTGTAGCTAAAAATGCTACAAGGTCATTTAATTCATCTATAGGTGCTATTGCCGCTAAATTTAGTTTCGGACTTGTTGATATAAATCTTGTATTCAATACTATTTTCCTTGGCAGTGTTACTCAGGGCGGCGTAATGTATAACGGGGTCAAATTCACTCCCTTCTATATAACAGGCGGACTCTTCAGCTTAGACGGTGTCCATCCCTCAAGCCAGGGACAGGGGCTTATAGCAAATGAATTCCTCAAAGTTATCAATTCTAAATATGGTGCTAATTTCCCTCTGATAAATCTTTCTACTATTCCTGGTTCGCTTAATTTCGGCAAGAGGGTTGCTTCAAAGAATTTCTACTTTGATGTTTCTAATTGGAGAAATTTCGGACTGTAACCGGATCTTACAATAATTGCGGGGATGATTCTTCATCCCCGGTTATTTCCTATTTATTCTTAATCTCATTTAAGAGCTGCTTTGCTTCTCCAACTCGGGCATCATCATCTTCTTCCTGTTTTGGACTTGCAAGACTTTTATTCAGTACTTCCTTTGCTTCCCTGTATTGATCTTCCCTTATTAAAGATCTGGCATAATCAACATAAAACATTCTAAAATTAGGATAAAGAGATATCGCGGTTTTATACTCCTTAATAGCTGTTTCATTATCTGCCCATCCAAGACCTAATACGGCTCTGGCAGGAGCCCATTTCTCGCTTATCTTGGCATTTGTTCTTGCAAGTACATAATGGGCTAATCCCTGTACATAACTTCCCCCGTTATTTAATGCAATTGCTTTCTCGCAGTCCTTCTTTATAGAATTGACCACACCTCCTACTGTAAAGACTCCCTTAAATAGAGCTATCCTTCCGTTT
>JARLHC010000137.1 GCA_031292455.1 Ignavibacteriaceae bacterium | reverse complement strand
ATACCTTCTTCCTTTAAGAAATCAAGATGAAGTGTGTCAGAAAGAGAAAATAATTTCCATTTGGCAAAAAATGGATTCAATGGAAAGATACATCTGGAATAAATTGCTTACCGGTACTTTTCGTGTGGATATAACTTCAGAGCTTGTAATTAAAGCATTTTCTTCTTTTTGCGGCCTGGAGACAGCAGTTATTTCTCACCGTCTTTCAGTTAATTGGGAACCTTCCTCCGATTTTTATGAAATGCTGATCTCCTCTGATGTTGATGACTCAATTGCATGTTCTCCTTTTTCTGACACTCCGGAATTCAAGCCCGAATCCGAGCCAGAGCATATTCCTTTCTCGGTAAATGCAGTTTTGCTATATGCCCGGATGGGGCAGGGGAGAGGATTCTCAGTTTTCATGGAATATACATTTGCTATTTGGCATAATGGAATGCTTGTTCCTTTCGCAAAAACATCGAAAGGTTTAAGCGATGAGGAAAGAATTCACATGGAATCGTTCATTTATAATAACACAATAGAGAAATTCGGGCCTGTCAGATCCATAAAGCCCGAACTTATCTTTGAGCTTGAATTCGATGGAGTACAAGAATCACCCAGGCACAAATCCGGTGTAATAGCACTTTCGCCAAGGATTTCCAGGTGGTGCCATGATAAAAATCTTCAGGATGTTGCTTCCCTGGATTATATTAAATCCTTAATTGATTCAATAAATCACTAATATCATTATTGAACCTATTAATTTGAGATTGATCATCCCTATCGTTTATCAAATTATTATATTTACGACCTATTATTAAGTTTTTTTGTCTCAATGTGATAATAGTCTCATACAAACCATAATTTTTATTTGATTTTGGGTTAATTTTATAGCATCTTATACTATAGTAAGAAACAAAGGGAAATATTAATTTTTTTTAATATATTCCATTATGATTTTCAGGATTTATTGATAACCGGATGTTGAAAGTTTTTTAACTGAAACGAATATGTGATGAAGGAGAAGACTAAAATGACATTTATAAAATCCATTAAATATTATAACGATTATAAACATTATCGTAAAGGTGATTTTATTTTCAGGGAAGGGGATCCCGGTGATGTCATGTATGCAGTTGTCGAAGGGGAAGTAGAAATAATAGTTAGTGGGTCACTCATTAATATTGTCAGACCCGGAGAGGTTTTAGGGGAAATGGCTCTTATTGATAAAAAACCAAGAAGTGCAACCGCAGTAGCCTTTTCAGATTGTAAACTTGTTGTTATTGATGAACAGAGATTTAACTTCCTGATCCAGCAAACCCCTTTATTTGTCACTCAGATAATGAAGGTGATGTCTGATCGTTTAAGAACAATGGATAAGGAATCTGTTTAACGGTTCAGCAATTCCATTAATTTATCTTTTAACAGGCTTGGTTCTATATCAAAACGCTCGCCTGTTTTTCTTATTTTAACTTCAACTTTGTTTTCTTTTAACTTCTTATCTCCCACAATTACCTGGAGCGGCATGCCAAGCAAATCGGCATCATTAAATTTGAATCCTGCCTGTGCGTCAACTCTGTCATCATACAGAACGTCGATGCCTGCACCTGTTAATTCATTATAAATTTTATCTGCTTCCTCAATCACATTCTCTTTCTTCATATTTAATGCTAACAGATTTACCTTAAAAGGAGCTAAAGTTTTATCCCAGATCAGCCCTTTATCGTCGTGATGTTGTTCAATATAGCATGCAATTATTCTTTCTACGCCTATTCCGTAACTTCCCATAATAATCGGATTCTCTTTCCCGTTTTCATCAAGGAACATTGCTCCCATCGATTGGGAATATTTAGTTCCGAGTTTGAATATATGTCCTAGCTCTATAGCGCTGAATACGTCAAGTTTTGATCCGCAGCGTATACACTCTTCGCCTGCTTTCACTGTTCTAAGGTCGGTATATTCCAATTTGGGTACATCTCTTGTCAGATCAATACCGCCTATGTGGTAATCATTTTTATTAGCTCCGCTGAACAGATTATTTCCATCTTTTAATCTTAAATCGGCTATAATCCTTCCATTAAAATCTACCGGTCCGATCGATCCTGCATCGGCGCCAGTCAATGCCTTTAGTTCATCAGGATGGCCAGGTCTTATCGGTCCTCCCAATACCTTCTCGAGTTTTGTTTCATTTACTTCATCATTCCCCAGCATTAAGATCAGAACAGGTGCATTATTGAATATATAGACTCTTGATTTAGCGCACTGGGTTTCATCAATCTTAAGGAAACCGCAAAGTTCATCAATTGATTTAATATTGGGTGTAAGTATTTCCTTCAATTCTTTGCTTACTTTATTTCTTTGAATTGCATCGATCTTAGATTCCGCAACTTCAACGTTTCCGGCATATCCGCATGATTCGCAGAATGCTACAGTATCTTCGCCGGCATCCGATTTAACCATAAATTCCTCTGAACCAGTTCCTCCCATAGCTCCGCTTGAAGCTCCCACGACAAAGTACTTTAATCCGCATCTGTCGAATATTTTCCTGTAAGCACCGTCATGCAGTTTATAGCTGATATCCAGGTTTTCATAAGAGGTATCAAGCGAATAAGCATCTTTCATTAAGAACTGTCTTCCCCTGATAATTCCGCTTCTCGGCCTTGCTTCATTCCTGAATTTTGTTTGTATCTGGTACCAAATCTGGGGCATATCCTTATACGATTTTACCACATTCCTTGCATGGAAGGTTATAATTTCTTCATGAGTTGGTGCAAGTACATATTCCCGGTTCTTTAGATGGAACATCGTATCACCGAAAGCTTCTACTCTTCCTGTCTCTTCCCAAATTTCCCTTGGGTTTAAAGCAGGCAGATGAAATTCCTGTCCCCCTATGGCATCCATTTCTTCACGAATTATATCAACTACTTTCTTAACCACTTTATAGCCAAGCGGCAGGAAGGAATAAATTCCTGCTGAAAGCATCCTTATCATCCCGGCTCTCAGCAACAGGATATGACTGGTTACAACAGCATCGTTTGGAACTTCTTTCAGTGTAGGTACAAATGATTTACTTAATCTCATGTTTTAATCGCTATATTATTCAAATAAGGTGTAAAGATAAAGAATTTGATGAGGTTATTCAAAAATTGGAAGACTTTGGTTTTCTGCTTATATTTTTGTCCGAAACAAATGAAATAAATGCATAATAAAGTTATTCCTCTTTACACACTTGTCCCGTTCATCCTAATGCTTGCATCAATAGCATTTTTCCCCTTATTCGAACAGAAGTTCTGGCATAAGAACAGTAATAAGTTGTTGATTGCTGCAATACTAAGCTTACCTTCTGCCGCCTGGCTTATTATTAATGGATTTGAATTCAGGCTGCTCGAATCGGTTCTTTTTGATTATCTTCCTTTTATAATCCTTATTGGTTCTTTATTTGTAATAACAGGAGGAATATTCTTAACAGGTGATATTGAGGCAAAACCTTCTGTAAATGTTATATTCCTTATGATAGGAGCGATACTTGCTTCCTTCATGGGGACGACCGGTGCCGCCATGCTTCTTATCCGTCCTCTCATCAAAACCAACAAAGAGAGAAAATTTAAGGTACATACAATTCTATTCTTCATAGGTATAGTTGCAAACTGCGGAGGGCTCCTTACTCCCCTCGGCGATCCTCCATTATTCATGATGTATCTGCGCGGAGCCCACTTTACGTGGTTCTTTAAACTATTTCTGGAATGGCTGTTGACCAATGGACTATTAATAATTATTTATTTTTTTACTGATTCTTATTATCATAAAAAGGAACCTGCTAAAGCCCTGATAAGAGATAAGACCATAATTCATCCGATAAAATTAACTGGCAAACTTAATTTCATCTGGCTCACTGGAGTAGTACTGGCGGTTGCATTTATCAATGAGCAATACATCCCACTTATCTCAATAAATCATTTCGCAAAATTTATAAGGGAAGGTGTTATTATTATAATGGCGCTGCTGTCATTATTATTTACGCCACATCTTACCCGTATATCAAATAATTTCAGATGGGCCCCCATTGAAGAAGTGACGTATCTTTTTTTCGGAATATTTATTACAATCGTTCCCTGCATTCTCTATCTGGAATCGAATGCCCATTTCCTGGGCATTACCTCTCCCCCTCAGTTTTATTACTATACAGGTTTATTGAGCAGCTTTCTTGATAATACACCTGCTGCTGTTGTCTTTCATTCCCTTGCAATGAATACGGGGATTCATTCAGTAAATATGGTTGCCGGCATTGCCGAGGAATCTTTGCGTGCTATCTGCATGGGATCGGTGTTTTTCGGGGCAATGACATATATTGGCAACGGTCCTAATTTTATGATAAAATCCATTGCCGAAGATAATAATATCAGGATGCCGCACTTCTTCAGCTATATGTTCAGATTTTCTCTTATTGTTCTACTTCCTGTGTTTATATTAGTGCAGATAATATTTATTAGTTTTAATTAAGGTAATTATGAATAAAGAATTTAATCCCTGGCACCGCGTTAGCCCGGGTGATGATGTCCCTAAGTTTGTAAATGCAATTATTGAAATCCCTGAAGGGTCGAAAGGGAAGTATGAGCTTGATAAGAAAAGCGGACTCCTGAAGCTGGATCGTGTGCTCTATTCATCCGTGCATTATCCGGCTAATTACGGTTTTATTCCGAGGACTTATTGTGATGATCGTGATCCGCTTGATATTTTGGTACTATGCTCTATTGATGTTTTTCCACTGTGTATAATTGAATCAAAAGTAATCGGTGTTATGCGCATGATCGATAACAATGAAGAAGATGATAAGATTATTGCAGTTGCCAAGAATGATATGGGAGTTAATTATATAAATGAAATGGAGGAACTTCCACCGCATACTGTTGTTGAGCTAAGGAGATTCTTTGAGGATTATAAAAAACTTGAGCATAAGCATGTAGTAGTTGAAGAATTTCTGGGCAAGAATGAAGCTTATAAGATTATTAATGATGGTATAAAGCTTTATGCCGATAATGAAGCAGAGTTACAGGCTAAAGGTTAACTATTTTATAAACCGTATCATGGGGTCGTACAAGATGGGGGCAGGGGAATGTTACTTTGTCCCCTTTCTCCGCAGTTGGAATAAAGTTGTCATCCTTAATAATATTGTCAACCTTTAATTCCACGACTCCTGAAGTAGTACCCACAATCAGAATATTTTCCGCCAGCTCAATCTTTCCGGTTTCAAGTAATATATAAACAGTGTGCGCTTTTTTATAATAGTTAAGTACTCTTCCTATATATTCCTTTCTTGTAGTTGCTTTGCTTCCGTAAATATCCGCATATTCATCGGAGCTTGGTATTCCGAAATAAAATCCTGTAGAGAATCCTCTGTTGTAAACAGTCTCAAGTTCAGCAAGGAGTCCTTTCTTTATTTTCTTATCAAGCTTCTTTTCAAAATAAAGATCTATCCCTTTCCTGTAGACGGATACTGTTTTAGCTGCGTATTCAGGGGATCTTTTTCTCCCCTCAATCTTAAATGAATTAATTCCTGCTTCAATCAGTTCATCAATAAACTCTATTGTGCATAGGTCCTTAGGTGAAAGGACATAATCTGTTCCGATTATCATTGATTTGTTTATGGCCGGGTCAAATACCTCATACTCCCGTCTGCAAGGCTGGATGCATTCTCCCTGGTTTGCGCTTTTACCGAAAAGATGATGACTCATAAAGCATCTTCCGCTTACTGCAATGCACATGGCTCCGTGTACGAACACCTCTATTTCAATTTTGGTTAATGCGCGTATTCTTTTTATCTCTTCGAGAGTGCATTCTCTTGCAAGTACGATCCTTACCGCTCCGAGAGATTCATAAAAAGCAGCGCTTTTCGAATTTGAAATAGATGCCTGTGTTGAAATGCAGAATGGCATTCCGTGCTCTTTGCATTTTTGAATAACCGATAAGTCCCAGCATATAATCCTGTTAATCCCAGCTTTCTTAGCGGCAGGGATAATCTCATCAAGGTCGTTTATTTCTTCTTCTTTTATTATGGAATTAAGAGTTAAATAAGTTGTAACATTATTCTCTTTGCAGAATGCAGCAATCTTAGGCAGCTCATCAATAGAAAAGTTAGCTGCTTTGGATCTCATGTTAAGTTTATCCACTCCGAAATAGACGGCATTTGCACCGTTATTAACGGAAGCAGTTAGCATTGTCCAGTCACCTGCAGGAGCCATTAACTCCGGTTTAGAAATATTATTATTCATAAACAGACTTACTTAAAAAGGCTGCCTAAGCAGCCTCTTTATTTTAATAAATTTGGCCGATACTTAGCTTTTTTCTTCCCAAATCTTTGCAATCTCAACAATTACCCTGACAGACATTTCCATATCCTGTACAGAAATCCATTCCAATTTTGAATGGAAGCTATGCTCACCTGCAAATATATTAGGAGTAGGCAATCCCATAAAGGATAATCTTGATCCATCGGTACCGCCTCTAATCGGGGACAAGATAGGTTCAATTTTAAGATTCTTCATTGCCTGGATAGCATAATTTACCACATTAGGATGTTTATCCAGCATTTCTTTCATATTTCTGTATTGTTCTGTAGCTTCAAACTCCATCCTTGCACCCGGGTATTTCTTCACTGTTTTTCCGGCAAGGTCCTTAAGTAAATCTTCATACTCTTTAAGCTTAGGAGTTTCAAAATCCCTTATGATAAACTTCAAAGTTGCAAGTTCTTCATTGCCGTTTACGTTTGTGCAGTGGACATACCCTTCGCGCTTCTCGGTAGTTTCAGGAGATAATTTATCTTTAGGGAGGCTTTCAAGAAAATCAGCAGCTACTCTTACAGCATTTATCATTTTTCCTTTAGCATATCCGGGATGAATATTTTTCCCATGGAATTTGATCACTACGCCGTCGGCACTGAATGTTTCTGATTCAACTTCGCCTCTGCTTGAGCCATCAATTGTGTAGCCGTAATGTGCTCCAAGAGCTTTAAGATCGATTTTTTCCGTTCCGCGTCCGGTTTCCTCATCGGGTGTAAAACAGACTTTAATATCGCCATGCTTTACATCAGGATGGGTGAGAAAATAATTTATAACATCCATTATTTCAGCGACGCCGGCTTTATTATCTGCGCCCAATAAAGTTGTACCGTCAGTGGTAACAATATCATAACCGATCATGTTTTTAAGGTCGGGGTTTTCATCGACCTTAATGATCTGTGTCGGATCGCTGGGGAGTTTAATATCCCCGCCTTTGTAATTTTTATGTATAATCGGATTTACATGTTCACCCGAAACTGCAGGTGAAGTATCGACATGTGCAATAAAAGCTATTGCAGGAACTTTTTTCTGAGTATTGGATGGAAGCGTAGCTGTAACATATCCATTAACATCCATAATGGCGTCTTTCAGTCCCATGCCTTTAAGTTCTTTTGCAAGATCGTTTGAAAGCACTTTCTGTTTTGCAGTGCTTGGAAATGATGCGGATTCCTCATCCGACTGCGTATCATATTTTACATATCTTAAGAATTTTTCTAAACAGGTAAATTGATATTTTTCATCAAACATTATAACCTCAAATTGAATAATTATTGTACAAAACCTATTGAAATTTTAATCTTCAAACAAGTGACCCTAACAGATTCTTTGGCTAACGTGTCCCATCAGCAATACCGGCTTAGGGTGTGGGTGCCAATTAATAAACCGGTTTAGCCAGAGAATAAATGGTAGTTGTAATGAAATCCCTAACATAGGGAATCGATCCGATAAACCTGTTAAGGTTACGAGGTTTCATATTGAACTTAATTTCATAGTTGGGATTTATGAAATAAAGCTGCTGCCTAACGGTCTTAAACCCTTTGTCCTTTAAAATCCGGTAATATCTTTGAAGGGATATTTGTGTTTTCTTTACATTCATGAGTTCTCTGATCAGATCCTTATCCTCTTTGAATGCTTTAAGCAGAGCGGTATATAAAAATGACGGCAATAAATGATAATAAGGCAGGGATGATAAAATTTTATTGCTGCACATCTGCTGGTGCCCTCCATAAGGCATACACCAGGGAGGAAAAGCAAAGAATATCATTCCTGTTTTTTTAAGGAATCCTTTCAGGTAACCTATCAGCTTTTCCTGGTCAAATATATGTTCAAGAGTATCTTTCAGGATAATCAAATCGAATTTTTCAGAGAATTGTTCATACAAATCAGGGGCATAGATATCATTATTGATAAGGGAAATCCTTCCGGTTTGTACATATTCATCCAGGTAATCAAGAGCCAGGTTAAATTTAAAAGTATGCAGGTCAACCCCTGTGCCTTTCATCCCCGCATCTACAAATGCTTTGAGTACCCCCCCCTCGCCGCACCCTATTTCAAGCACTTCCATTCCCGGTCTAAGTTTATAGACTTCATCAATAAAAGGAACGATATACTTTTTAGTATTTGTATATTGCTGTTCAAAGTACAGGGAGCGGTCATTATGGACTTTAAGCATTTAGTTTACTCTTTTAATTACAACTCTTCTGTTTTTAGCTTTTCCGGCATCGGTATTATTGCTTGCAACGGGATTTGAGCTTCCTTTTCCGTAGACCTTCAGCCGGTTTTTAGGTACGCCGTTGGAAATAAAATAATTTGCAACAGATTGCGCGCGACCGAGCGATATTTTAAGATTCATTTTATTTGAGCCCGAATTATCTGTATATCCTTCTATTGACCATCTTGAAAGGGGATATTTTTTCATCGTTACTAAAACTTTATTTAATTCAGGTATAGCTTCAGAATTAATATCTGTTTTTCCTAAGACAAAATTAGTGCCTGCGCTTAAAACAATTTCACCTGATTCAGTCTCTTCAGGTTGTGGAGGTAGGATAGTTTCCTTTACAATAACAGGGCATCCTGATGAATCAACCTTTGTACCGTATGGTGTATTGGGGCATTTATCGAGATAATCAGGGACACCGTCACCGTCAGAATCAAGCGGGCATCCATGTTTATCAACTTCAACTCTGTGAGGAGTGTTAGGACAATTATCAAGGTAGTCGGGGACTCCATCTCCATCCGTATCTAACGGACAACCGAATTCATCAACTCTGACTTCATGCGGTGTATTGGGGCAGATATCGAGGTAATCGGGAACTCCGTCGCCGTCTGAATCAATGGGGCATCCATTCCTGTCAACTTTTACTCCCCTGGGAGTGTTCGGGCATTTATCGAGATAATCGGGAACTCCATCACCGTCAGAATCGAGCGGGCAGCCGTATTCATCGACTTGCACGCCGGTTGGAGTATCGGGGCAGTTATCCCTGGAGTCGGGCACACCGTCGCCGTCGCTATCCTGATCCGAAAGGAATGAATAAGAAAACCCTGCTGAGATATGAAAGAAGAGGTCATTCTTTGCGCCGGTTATAAGATCATCCCAGTAGTTATTAGGAGAGACCTGAACTCCTCCGTTAAGATTAAAGCTTAAATTATCAGTAATTAAAAATCTTGTGCCAAGTTCGCCGTTAAAGTTGAATTCATGTCTTGGATAAGCACCTGCTTTATTATTGGGAAGCCTGGAATTATTATCGCCATATCTTGGATCGAACCAGAGGTAAGAACCTCCTGCGAAAAAATACGGGAACACCGATTGGCCGGCCTGAAGCATATAAACGAAGCCGGCGCCTGCACAGCTGAAGCTCGTTCTGTAAATGTCCGGAACTTTAGTTGCATCCTTGCCGCCAATAAAACCCGTTTCGCCGAATGCTCTTAATCCGAAAGAACTTTTTGTGAAAGTAGAGAAGAAATATTCAAGAGACCCGGTGCCAAGGTATTGGGGGTGGATATCGGAATAATTGGTCATGGCAATTGTAGTTCCGCCTTCAAATGTGAGCACCGTTGTACCGGAGAATGCGTGATAGTAGGTTTTATTAGGAGACTGTGGGAATGAATTAGTAATAGTGATCACACATATAATTACAGCAAAAAAATATCTCATGCACTCCCTCACTTGAATTTTTAGATTATCTAATTTAAGCAAATCCTTAATTATTAACGACAAATTAAAGAGAATGTTACATTTTGAGACTAATAAGGTATTTGGGGATCTGAGTCGTTACCAAGTCGTTAATCTCCCAATCATCTCTCGTTCAACTATCGCATGACAGCTCCTTTAAATAAAAAAAAATATCCTATACAGTAATTAGGTCGTGTTTTTTTAAAAAAGAGAAAATTTTATTTTATTTATTTTTTCTCTTTTTTTCAGTTTCGGTACCTACATGGGATTTAAATTGTTTTTGCCGGATAAGTTTTTGGGACCCCTAAAGCATTAATTTCTCTATGAGGGAGGGGAAGGGAATGTATGGGGAAAGCAGATGGAATAGATTAATTTGGATTTAAGGAGGGCTGATCAGGTAATAAGGTCATCAGGCAAATATTCCATAAATTGATTAATAATTATATTTAACGCATAAAGCAGCAGAAAGGTTTTGCTTACAATCTGGCTAAATGATTTATATGTCATAAACTGATTAATAGGTAAATGTTTCTTTTTTAGTTCTATCAAATTCTCACCGATAAAACGATCAATCACCTCATTTTCATTGTTCAGCAAGGGGTGTGTATTAACTTCGATGGTAACATCTTTTGAAATGAGTTCAGGAGTAACATTAAAAATTTCACAAAAGTATTCGGTTTTTGCTAATCCAGAACGATGTAAGCGATAATTATTTAATCTTGAATATATTTTACCGCGTAAATTATAAAATTTATTTGAACCTGATCTTCCCTTATTTGAAATT
>JARLHC010000030.1 GCA_031292455.1 Ignavibacteriaceae bacterium | reverse complement strand
TATTTTAAAATGTATAAAAGAACTCCATCCTAAAGTTTTGCCTATATAATGAAAATCCGAGGCAATATAATTACAGGTAATACTAAGCAGAAAAATTAAAAGTAAGGGGGCAATGGGTGGAAAGTATATTTTCATTTTTTATACGAAAATAATAAATCTGTTATTTTTAATTAACCAAATACTATTATTATTAGCAATAATTATTTTAACATTTGATAAATACACGACACTTATTTACACGAAGAACTATATCAAAAAGTTACATTTTGAGACAGTTTTATTGGGAGAGTATAGGAGTCGTTACCAAGCTGTTCATCTCCCAATCATCTCTCGATGATCTCTCGCTCAGGATATAGGGGTGTTTTTAGTCGATATGTCTCATTTTGGACGGGATCTGGAGATCAAACCCATGGTTATTAAGCTAAGTGCGAAGATGACACTGCTAAACATTATTGTTAGTAAATGAATTAGTAGCAGGAATGCGAGCAGGATACAAATACCGAGGAAGATGAATCTTGCTATTATATGCATATCAACTCCAGTATATTATTTAAAATATTTATTCATACGGTCGAAATTATCTTCGAAGTTCTGCTTGGCACCTGTTCTGAAATTCTTTGCTTCGCCAACAGCAAATTCGTATTCGTCTTTTTTAATTGCTTCGAATGATTCTTCGGCGGTCTGTTCAGGGGTAATACCGAAATATGTAAGACCTCTTTTTTTGCGCTCACCTTTATCGAGATCGGTATCTACCATAGGTGGGATAATTTCGAAAACTTTAACGGATGTATCTTTAAGCTGACGCCGCAGGGAAACTGTAAAGGAGTGGAGGGCGGCTTTTGTTGCCGAGTAAACAGGCATAGCAACGGAGGGGATAAAGCCGAGTCCCGATGTTACGTTTATTATAGCGGATTCCTTCTGAGTCTGAAGGAGCGGAACAAAGTAGGCGCAAAGCTGTATAGGAGCTTCGAGGTTAATAGCGATCTCGTTATCTATTGTCATTAAGGTCTCAATCCCCTTCCGGAAATCAATCCCCCTCTGAATGCCTGCATTGTTTATGAGAATGTTAAGTTTCGGGAATTCTTTTTTTATCCAATTATACAGGGCTTCCCTATCCTTAGAGAGAGAAAGATCGGATTGCTTAGTGTGGATTGCAGGGTATAGTTTTTTAGCTTCATCGAGTTTATCCTGACGCCTGCCACATATAATAACTTCATTACCAGCCCGGACAAATTCTTTTACCAATGATAATCCGATACCGGTAGCACCGCCGGTAATTAAAACTATATTTCCTTTAACGTTCATTTTACAGTCCTTAGATTTAGGTTTTATTTCAATTTTTAATAACTGATACAGGAATATACCTGTTTTCAGGAAAAGAAATAATTAGCTATTTTACATGGTAAAACTAAGGTACAGTTGGAAATAAATATATTAAGATATTTTACTTTTAAGAGGATGTTTAATGCTATAAGCATTATTTCATCTTATTATTTGTCGCGTATTATGCGAAGACCAATTGTATGGGGGATGCCTGTATCATATTCGATTGAGCCGACAAATCACTGCAACCTTAAATGTCCGGAGTGCCCATCAGGACTTGGTGCATTAACCCGTCCGCTGGGACTACTTAAATCAGATGAGTATAAAATTCTAATCGATCAGATTAAGGATACGGGTTTTTATGTTCAGCTATTTTTCCAGGGAGAGCCGTACATAAATAAGCAGCTTCCGGAAATGATAAGATATACACGGGATAACAATATCTATTCATCAATTTCCACAAATGGACATTTTATTACCGAAAAGAATGTTGACTATATACTGGAAAACGCGCCAGACAAACTTATCTTTTCAATGGATGGCCTGGATGAGGAGAGTTACCAGCGATACAGGATTGGGGGAACATTTGCACAGGCGGATGCAGGACTAAAGGCGCTGACACGCAGGAAACGGGAGTTGAGGAAGAAGCTGCCGTATGTTGAACTTCAGTTTATCGTGATGAAACAGAATGAGAGTCAGCTTGAGGATGTGATAAAGTACGGGAAGGAAAGCGGAGTTGATAAGGTGATCTTTAAGACAATGCAGGTATCTTCTTATGAAAATGCGGTTAAGTTTCTGCCGACGAATCCAAAGTACATGAGATATAAACTTGAGAATAATAATTTCAGGATAAAGAATAAGCAGCAGAACCATTGTTTTGCATTATGGCGTACATCGGTGATAACGTGGGATGGACGTGTTGTCCCCTGCTGTTTTGATAAGGATGCTTTATTTGAAGCAGGGATATTAAACGGAAAATCGTTTAAGGAAATATGGAAGTCGAAGGAGCTGAATAATTTCAGGGATAGGCTGCTTCAATACAGAGAAGGCATAGGGATGTGTACAAACTGCACTGAAGGACTTAAGATGAACATCTTTGAGATAGAGAATTAGATGCCGGATGTAGTATTACATAAAATTATTTTTGTTTTTTCAGGGCGCTATAAGGGTCTGCTGCTTAATATAATTAAAATAGCAATTGCGGCGGGACTTCTTTTATACATTATATTAAAAGTTAATTTCGCTGATATTCTGGCTGCATTACGGAATGCAAATATTACCTTAATTGCAGTTACCGTACTGCTTGCATTCATAAATATTTATCTCCAATTTCTTAAATGGAAGATTACGTGCGTTTACCTGCTTGATGAGAAGAGCAATAAGAAGGTGCTATTATCGTTGTTCTATGGATTTTCAGGGGGAGTGTTTACTCCCGCAAGAATCGGAGAGTATTTCGGAAGGGCTGCCGCATTTAAGGATAAGCCAGTAATTAAAATTGCCGTAGCAACGTTTATAGACAAGTTCTTCCCGCTTATGGCGGTGACGGGTTTCGGGTCAATGGCGAGCATATTGTTTATGCATTATTATTATAATGTTTCTGTTTATTTAACAGGATCATTATTTATTGTTACTTTTATTTTATTCTATGCTGCGTATGTTATTGTGCTTGATCCAAGGTTCTGGGACAGTGTATTGTTCAACCGGATAAGCAAATCGCCCCGCATTAAAAAGATCTTTGATAATTTAATGGTACTTAAGGAACTTGACCGGCATTATACTACGCAGATGGTATTTATTTCAATTGCTTTTTATACCTGTTTTATTTTACAGTTTGCGCTGCTGGCTGCGGCATTTTCAGGACATTTTAATTTTATACATTATATATGGGCCGGGAACCTTGTAATGTTTGCCAAGACAATTATCCCTCCTGTTTCGTTAGGGGAATTAGGGATAAGGGAAGGGGCTTCGGTATTTTTTCTGCATATTTTCGGAGAGCCGAATAGTGCGGGGTTTAATGCTTCAATTTTCCTTTTTTTAATAAACATGCTGATACCATCGGTAATCGGTTTGTTTTTACTGCTTAAGAGAAATAATGATTGAAATAATTGTTACAATTACAGCACTTCTACTTATTCATTATTCATTTTTTTTACTTGATATTTACCACGGGCTTAGGACACTAATTGCAAATTCTCCCTTTACTGTGTATAAGACAATACCGGACGATTTTATTTCTGTAATAATTCCCTTCCGGAATGAATCCGATAATATTCTTGAATCATTAACAAGCATTGAGATGCAGGATTATCCGAAAGATAAATTTGAAGTTATATACATAAATGATTTTTCTGATGATGATTCGCCGGGATTATTAAGCAATGCGAGGAAATCTTCCAATGTTATTATATTATCCGTCCCGGAGGATTATTCAAAATATCTGCATAAAAAGAGAGCTATACGATACGGAATAGAAAAAGCCAGAGGGGATATAATAGTAACTACCGATGCAGACTGCATACATACTTCCAAATGGCTTAGAACTTTAGTAAGTCAGTTTGATAAGCAGACCGGATTTGTATCAGGGCCAGTGGAATTTACTATAGGACAAAGCTTTTTTGAAAGAGCACAAAGGCTTGAGTTTGCCGGTCTTGTTCTTACAGGTGCAGGGCTGATAGGAATAAATAAGCCGCTGATATGCAATGCGGCAAATATAGCATACAGGAGAAAAGCGTTTTACCAGGTTGATGGTTTTTCCTACAAGCACTCTTTATCTTCAGGAGATGATGAACTGCTGATGCAGAAGATAAAGAGTGAGAGCTCATTTAAGATTAAGTTCTGCATGAACAAAGATGCAATAGTAAAGACATCAGCAAGCAGAAGTTTCTCACAGTTTTATCAGCAAAGGAAAAGGTGGGCAAGCAAGGGATTATTCTATACGGATCATTTATTGATACTTAAACTCATTTTAATTTTCTTATTCTATTTATCATTCCCGGTGCAGATAGTTTTAGGTATCTGTATCAGTCCTATGTTTTTATTTTCGCTGGTTTTATGTTTTATCCTTAAGGCAATTCCGGAGTTCATGATACTAAGGACAGGAGCAAAGAAGTTGTTCGGCACATCAATCTTAAAACCTTTTATTTGGGCGGAATTCTTACACATTCCATATATACTGATTGCAGGAATTTCCGGGTTATTTGGAAATTATATATGGAAAGAAAAGAAAATTAAGAGGTAGTGTCTATTTTTCTATTCAACGAGGGATTATTTTACTACATTTTATATTACAATTATATAGTTTTTTAATAAAAACGAAGAAAAAGTCTGGCATTCAGATTGAGTAACTGAGGTCAAATAGTGAGGTTCAAAATGAAAAAGATAATATTGTTCATATTTGTAATAATTGCAGCCGCAGCTTTCCAATCCAGAGCAGCAGTTGAATTAGGTAATGACGGCTATTTTTACACTGCATTAGAACCATATGGACAATGGATTGAACTTAATGATGGTGTGACAGCATGGCAGCCAGATTTTATTGGTACCAACTGGGCGCCATACACATTAGGCAGATGGGAATGGACAGCAGACGGGTGGTATTGGAATTCCGATGAACCTTTTGGGTATATTACCTACCATTACGGCAGATGGTACAATGATGACTATTACGGATGGATATGGGTTCCTGATGATCAATGGGCACCGGCATGGGTAGAATGGCGTTATGATGATAATTATGTGGGCTGGGCTCCTTTATCTCCTTACGGTGTATTTACGATTGGAGTAGGACTTCATTTTACGCATGAATATCATGCTCCTTACGGTTATTGGAATTTTGTAGCGTACAATCATTTCTGCGACCGTAATGTTTACAATTATTATGCAGCTCCATCTTACAGGTATAGAATTTATAATGAAACAAAGTTCAGGACTGATTATGATTATAGTAACGGGCGTGTTATTAATAGAGGAGTTGGTTATGATGTAGTGAGGGAAAGGAGCGGACGGCCGATCAAAACAAGAGAGATTGTAAGAGTTACCAATCCCCAGGATGCTATAAGAAATACAGACAGAAATGTAATAAAGACATACATTGCTACACGTCAGGACATTACCAGGAATAACGTAAGGGATATAGATTTTAAGAGGTCGGACAGAAGAACAACACTTGAGACATCGAATGTAAATTTAGGCGAAAGGAATTCAGTTACAAATAATAATGTAACAAGAGAGATACAGACTCCGGTTATTACCAGAACGGCTGATCAGAACAGGCAACAGCAGAATGTTCAGAGACAACAGCAACAGAGACAGAATATAAATCAGCAGAATCGTCAGAGGCAGCAACAGGTTAATCAACAGAACATTCAAAGACAGCAGGTAAGACAGAATAGCAACCAACAGCAGAGGCAGCAGGTTAACCAGCAGAACACGCCAAGACAACAGCAGGTTCAGCAGAGACAAAGAGCTGATCAGCAGCCAAGGGTAAGACAGCAGGTAGAGCAAAAACAGCAGAGGACTGAACAGAAAAGCGATAATAAAGATAACGGAAGAGAACGCAAGTAATAATCTCCACTAATTATTTACTATAAAAAAAGCGGCTAACAGGGCCGCTTTTTTATTAAGACATAATCATATTGCAATCTCTGATTCTTTATCAAAGAAATGAAGCTTACCGGTATCAAAATATAACTCACTTTTTTTATGGGGCTCAGGTTTTTCCCGTGCAGGTATTCTTGCAGTAAACTGAATCCCATCTATGGGAAAATAAAGGAATATCTCATTTCCCATTGGTTCCACTACCTCAAGATTTACATCAATTTTATTAAAAGACGGACGTTCCACAGCATGGATATCATAAATATCTTCAGGGCGGATACCAAGCCAAATATCTTTATTAGTAAATCCGTTCAGTTTTTTTTCATATCCGGAATTTAATTTAAGCTGCAAGCCACTCCCCTTGCTGATAAAGCCCAATGCATTATTATCAATAATGCGGCCTTCAATAAAATTCATAGATGGACTGCCGATAAAACCGGCTACAAATCTATTTGAAGGATAGTTATAAAGGTTCAGAGGAGTATCAATCTGGTTAACGACACCATCCTTCATGATCACAATTTTATCGCCCATTGTCATTGCTTCGGTCTGGTCGTGAGTAACATAGATCATAGTAGCTTCAAGTGAGTGATGAAGTTTAGATATTTCAGTTCTCATCTGCACTCTAAGTTTAGCATCAAGATTACTCAGAGGTTCATCAAAAAGAAATACTTTCGGTTTCCTTACGATAGCGCGGCCTACAGCTACTCTTTGTCTTTGTCCGCCTGATAAAGCTTTTGGTTTTCTTTGGAGGAATTCTTCCAGTCCAAGTATTTTAGAGGCATCAGTAACTCTTGCTTTAATTTCCTCTTTAGGGAATTTTCTGAGTTTAAGGCCAAAGGCCATATTCTCAAAGACCGTCATGTGGGGATAGAGTGCGTAGTTCTGGAATACCATAGCAATGTCGCGGTCTTTAGGGGACACATCGTTAACTCTTTTGCCATCGATATAAATATCTCCTTCAGTTATTTCCTCAAGGCCAGCAATCATTCGCAGAGTGGTAGACTTGCCGCAGCCGGAGGGGCCAACTAGCACAACAAACTCTTTATCTTTTATTTCTATATTAACATTTTTAACTGCCGGCTTCCCCCCATCATATACTTTAGAAACATTTTTAAGAATTACCTCTGCCATTTTTTTACCTGGAAATAGTTTTCAATTGCTTTATAAAATCCGGATTTGAAATATTTACAGAATTAAAATTATTTATCTTTCCACCGTTTGACAATAATAGTGATAAAATACCAAAAGACATAGCAATCCTGTGGTCTCCAAAGCTATCGAAGACAGGATATTGATTCTTTATCACACCATCGAATTCAAATCCATCCTCAAATTCAGTTACATTTAATCCCAGCAGTTTAAGATTATAGCATACAGCGCTTATCCTGTCAGATTCTTTCCCTCTTAATTCTTTCGCATTACGTATAGAAAATTTCCCGTCGGCAATTACTCCCGCAACAGCCAGAATAGGTATCTCATCAATAATATTAGGAATGATATGCCTGGGAATTTCTATATTTTTTAATGAGCTGGATTTGAGAAGAAGGTCGCCCGAAATCTCTCCTGAATTATGTTTTATATTTTCGGCAGTTATATTTCCCCCCATAGACTTCAATATTGTAATTATACCGATGCGTGTTTCATTTATAGAAACATTTTTAATAAGCAATTCTGAATTATGAGTTAACAGGGCAAGTGGCAGAAAGAATGCTGCTGTTGAAATATCACCCGGGACAATATATTCACCTGCAGAAGGATAATTTTTTTTTGAAACATGGATTATTTTACTGCCATCTTTGTTAGATATTTTAAGACCCAGCATCCGTTCAGTATGGTCACGTGATTCAGTCTTTTCTATTACTTTAGTTTCATCTTCAAGATGGAGTCCTGAAAGGATTACCGAACTTTTTACCTGTGCGCTAGCCAAAGGGAGCTCATAGTCTATAGGATGTAATTTCTGCGAGCCAGATATCTTTATAGGAAGAGTACCATTTGAAGCGGCGGAAATCTTTGCACCCATCTGAGTCAGGGGGGTTATTATCCTTTTCATAGGACGATTTGATAATGATTCATCCCCTGTAATTTCAGAATCAAAGTTCTGGTTCACAAGAACGCCGGTAAGCAATCTTGTAGTTGTACCTGAGTTCCCGGCGAACAACGGAGCCAATGGTTTTATAAATTTCTTATATCCGCATCCATTAACGATTAAAGAAGCATTGCCGGGAATAAATTCAACTCCCATTGCGGCAAAGCAGCTAATAGTTGATTTTACGTCTTCACCGTTTCCAAGGTTATAAATAACAGACTTCCCTTCGGCCAGAGAAGAGAAGATAACTGAGCGATGTGAAATTGATTTATCGCCCGGAATATTTAATGTTCCTTTAATGCGGTTAATTTTATTAAAGGATTGTTCCATTATTTGCTGCACCATTCATCAATTACTTTGTCGAGTTCTTTTTTATTAAGCGAGCTTTCATTGTACAGCCCTTTTTCAAGCCGCTGCCTTACCGCCTCATATATAATAATTGCGGCGGCAACAGATATATTGAGACTCTGCACCATTCCAAACATAGGTATGTACAATTTATCATCTGAAAGCTCAGCAGCTTCATCAGATACTCCCCTGTGTTCATTGCCCAATACAATTGCACATTTTTCTGAAAGATCAACGTTATAAAGGTTAAGTGCACCGCTTGTCAATGAAGTAGCATATATTTTGAATCCTTTGCTTCTTAAGCTGCCGTAACATTCTTTTACATCGGTGTATTTTTCTTTTTGAATCCATTTTACCGCAGAGGCGGATGATTTCTTTCCTATGCGGGGGAATTTTTCAAGATAGTAGAGGAGGGAGACTTCAGGAATTCCTGCTGCATCGCAAGTTCTTAGTACAGCACTAACATTATGAGGATCGTGGACATTTTCCAGAACCAGATGGAGCGAATACTGCCGGGCCATAGCAACGGCTTTAATTTTATTTAGTCTTTTTTCAGACTTAAATTCTCTCACGACTCTGATTTATCGAAGATTAATTTATAAATAGTTTTAGATCTGCTTCGCCTGGCTTTATCAATTTTAAATGACTTCTGATCGGTTTTAAGATAATAGGCGGCAAGCTCAATTATCTTTGATAAAACAGTATCTTCATCAGGAGCCCAGGTTTCACATCCTTTCAGCGATGGAACTTCTGCAGTACACCCGTCATCGGTATTATGTATAATAATTTCAAGATGCATAAATACCTGTTCTAACCGATTTAGTGCATACGTAGCTTATAATATTCATCAAGAATTAATAATTCCCTTTCTCAGCTTTTTCGCCTAATACTATTTTGACGCTTGCGCTGGCTCCGACCCTGTCGGCTCCTGAAGCAATCATTTTCTCTGCATCTTCGCGACTGCGGATACCGCCGGAAGCTTTAACACCTATTCCGCTGCCTACTACATATTTCATTAAGGCTATATCGCCTACGGTAGCGCCGCCTTTACTGAATCCTGTAGATGTTTTAACAAAATCGGCTCCTGCTTCTTTACATATAACGCATGCTTTGATTTTTTCTTCATCTGTCAGCAGGGCTGTCTCAAGAATAACCTTGCATATGGCGCCATGGTTATGAGCTGCATTTACAACCTGTTTGATGTCGTTTGCTACATAATCATAATTCCCTTCCTGCAACTGACCGACATTTATAACCATATCTATTTCAGTAGCACCGTTATATATTGCCTGTTCAGATTCAAATCTTTTAACTTCTGTAGTAGTTGATCCCAGCGGAAAGCCGATAACGGTACATACTTTAACTTCAGTATTTTTTAACATCTCATAGCAAAGAGCAACATAACATGGGTTAACGCAGACAGAGGCGAACACATATTTCTTTGCTTCTTCGCAGAGTGCTTTAATCTCCTCAGGTTTAGCGTCTGGTTTAAGCAGAGTATGGTCAATTTTCCTGGCCAGATTTTTATCTGCAAGAACCTGTCCTACACCGGGTCCGGCTGCTATTCTTGAGGCACCCGTCTCAACAATATTTTTAACTGCACGGGGCTGAGTAACAACATTAGTTTCCCATCCTTTACAGGATTCGCCCTGATTATAGAAATCCCTTAATACTTTTTCAAGGAACTCTTTTGAAACATCTTCTGAAATTGGATAATCCATTTTAACCACCATATTTTAAATAAGCTTTATAAGTATTTATCAGCAGCATGGCAACCGTCATAACCCCTACTCCACCCGGAACGGGGGTTATATATGAGGCTTTCCCGGAAACACCAGAGAAATCCACATCGCCTACTACTCTTGAACCATTAGGATGAGTATCATCCTTAATTCTATTTATTCCTACGTCAATTACTACGACCCCTTCCTTTACCATATTCTCTTTAACGAAGTTTGGCTTTCCTATTGCAGCTATAAGTATATCTGCCGTTCTGGTATATTGCGCTAAATCTTTTGAAGCAGAATGACATACAGTAACAATTGCATTTGCATATTTGTTTTTCTGCATCATAAGATTAGCAACAGGCTTACCGACAATGTTACTCCTTCCAAGAACCACAACATGCCTGCCGGATGTTTCAATATTATACCGTTTAAGTAATTCCTGAATACCTGCAGGAGTACATGGAATAAAAGTATCTTTACCCGCAACCAGGTTCCCGATACTTACCGGATGCAACCCGTCGACATCTTTCTTAGGCGATATAGCCTCAATAATATTATCTTTATTTATATTTGCCGGCAGTGGAAGCTGGACAAGTATGCCGTGATAATCTTCATTATTATTATATGAAGATATTACATCAAGCAGCTCCTTTTCACTAACCTGTGCATTGAATATTTCTGATTTGGACCTCATGCCGGCTTCTCTGCAAGCTTTATGCTTGTTATTAACATATATTTGAGAACCGGGATCATCGCCAACCAATATTGTTACAAGTCCGGGTACTTTTTTACCTTCTTTAACCAGACCGGTTACTTTGCTTTTAATTTCCTCTTTTATTTCTCCGGCAATTTTTTTGCCGTCAATTAAGATCATACAGCAATCTTTTTCGGTTTAATTGAAGAAGTATCAATGCTATAATTCTTATAAAGATAATTTAGAATTTTTTTATCATTTATAATTTCTTTTGCAAAGGGATTTGAGTTCTGCCATCCGGACTTATTATTATTCCTGTAATTTTCCAGACGTCTTATAGTAATTTCGCAATATACAGGATCAATATCTGCTGTGAAACATTTCCTGTCTAATTTTTCCGCAGCTATAAGCGTAGTGCCTGAATGCGCAAAGAGGTCTATTACAATTTCTCTTTTGTTGCTATTAGCCTGAACAATCCTTTCAATTGATTTCAGAGGTTTCTGTGCATAGCATCCATTTACATTCTCTTCCATCCTGTAAAAGACCTGCTGAATATCGACCCATACATTTCCGGCTCTTATATTTTCAGATTTTCCCCTCTCTATGTTATCAGTTTCCTTACCATTCACAGTTTTATAATATCCCTTTAATATTTTAGGAATATCAGTATACTCAGCTTCAACGTTAAACCCTGGGTTTCCTTTGACATAATAGAGGAGTTCCTGTCGTACTGACATCCAGTTCTTTTGTGTTCCGTAGCCTCTCTGGTTCCGCATTGTTATGAAACTTCGTGATGTAAATCCTGTAGAACTCATCATCCTCATAAAATCCGGTAATGGCTGAAAGTGATTATTCTGGTCCGCACCAAGCCAAATATAAAGTGAAGCATCCTCTTTAAGAATATCTTTGGAAATATTTATCCACAACCTGCACCAATCAATAAACTCAGAGAGTTTTTTTTCTTCAAATGCCACGAAATTATAAGGAGGATCCTGCACAGCTAAAGCAGCTTTCTCTCCACCCATCAGCTTTTCAATCTGCTTCTTATTAACTGAATCTATGCATCCGACTTTATGCTTTTCATTTTTATCAATCCAGATCTCCCCTTCTTTTATTCGGCAATAAGGAAGGAAGAGGTCATGGAGAGCAGGGTCATTATCAATTCTGGGTAAGGCAAAGTTTACCATGGATCAATCAACTTTTCTGATAAAATCAGGGAAAAGAATCCTTTCAAGCTCAACAGTTTTTCCTGTTTCCTGGTCAACTTTAAAATACATAGCACATAAATGGACATCATTTTCTGCAGTCTCATATTTCTGTGGTGTCTGGTAAATAAACCTGTTGATTGCAGGGGTAGTTTTCATGCCAATAACGGATTCATAAGGGCCAGTCATTCCTACATCTGTAATGTAACCGGTCCCGTTTGGAAATATCCTTTCATCAGATGTCTGAACATGAGTATGTGTTCCGACCAAAGCGCTTATTTTACCATCAAGATAATAGACCATAGATATTTTTTCGGCAGTAGCTTCGGCGTGGAAATCAAGTAAAATTACCTTAGTTTCAGCTTGAATTTTCGGGAGCACCCAATCGGATGCCCTGAAAGGACAGTCAATGCTTGACATAAACGTCCTCCCCTGCATATTCAAAACTGCTGCTTTACCCTTCTTTGTTTCAACAATGCAGTAACCGTTTCCATATGTTCCTTTGGGATAATTAAGCGGTCGGAGTGCTCTGGGTTCAGCTTTAAGGTAATCCTGTGACTGAAATTTATCCCAGGTATGGTTTCCACCGGTTAAAACATGAATACCAAGTTCAAATAATGCCTTTCCTTCTTTTGCCGTGCATCCTTTACCGTCTGAAGCATTTTCACCGTTGGCGACCACAAGATCTGCTTTATATTTCTGAATTAAACCGGGCAGCCAGGTTTGAACGAGATCCATTCCCGGTTTTCCGACAATATCTCCAATAAAAAGAATATTTATATGAGCCATTTTTCCCTTCAGTTGAATACAAATATATCTAAAATAGTGATTAAATTAAAAGATACCAGCCATTAAACCCCTGATTTTAATCAATTTAATTGAATGCTGCGTTCTTAATCTCCTTAGCTGGGTATTTTTTAATATATAAATTGTATAGAAACATAAAAATGGTTGTTACTACACCGATACATAGCAGGATAAGAAAGATCATCGATGGCTGATTTGATTCTTTAGCAAAGGTTTTATAAAGCCAGCCTCCCAAAGTTCCTCCGAATGCCCAACCTATTGCAATAGGAAGAAATGCGAATCCCTGGAATAATGCTGCCTGACCTTTTGGAGCAAGATCAGCAATATATTCATAATAACGGGGTGCCTGTGTCTGTTCACCTATTGAGAATATCACCATACCTGCAATAATCATCACAATTGAAGGATGAATCATAATTACTCCCCAGGCTAATATTGTAAATGCAAATCCTACGATAATTGCGTTTATAGGAGCTAATCCTTTTGTAAGGCGGTTGATAATTAACTGAAGGAATATAATCCCCCATGCATCAACTGATTCAATAATTTCAAAGGGAGCATCCTTTGAAATGAAGTCAGTAACATAAAATGGGATGATTATAAATATCTGCCAGAACATCATCCAATAGAGAGAGAATATTAAAAGGAAAATAATAAAGCGAAACCTTTTAAGAACAAGTACCATATGTCTTAATACATCCTTTATTGATTTCTTTTCTTTGGCAGTTTCTTCTTCAGGTTCCTTAAAGAAGAACATAGTAACCAGGAACATTAGGAAACAGCTTAATGCTGAAACTATATAGACACCCTGTATTCCAATCGAATTCCTTACAAAGTATGCAATCACAGGTCCGATAGCAGCTCCAATATTAACCAGCCAGTAATATATTGCATAACCTAATGATTTAGATTCAGGTTTGGATGTTAGTGCAATGGTTCCAAGTACACTTGGTTTTATAAATGAACCCCCTATTGCAGTAAATATCAGGATACAGGTTAATACGATAAACAAACTGCTGCTGCTGTAAACACCAGAAAACATAGCCATACCGGTGGATCCAATAAGGAAATAACCTATAGATAATACAAAGAATGCAAATGAGAAAGCTTTTTTGAATCCATACTTATCAGCAAGAGCACCGGCAAATATCGGAAGAAAATATATCAGACCTCCGAATATTGAAGACAGCTGTCCTGCCTGTACTTCATTAAACTTTAAAGTATTTCTCAGGAATATGCTAAGGATAGTTGCCTGTCCGTAATATGCAAGCCGTTCGAACAGCTCCATAACATTTGCAATCCAGAAAGATTTATGGAACTGTGTTTTTACTGTTTTTATTTCTGCTGATATATTCAAAGCATATCTCTGTTTTATTTGAATTTGATAATTTATTAAGGCCTGATTGAGAGATTATATTTATTATGACCTAAAGCTTTTGATGGCTTCTTCTTTATCCGGGTAGATATTAAATACATCCGACATCCTGGTAATTTCAAGAATTGTCTGTGCATCATCATGAACAGATGCAAGTTTGAGATTACCATTTACCTTTTCCAATTCCTTAAGCGAATTTATCAAAACTCCCAGGAAGGATGAATCCATATATTCACATAAATTCATATCGATAACAATATTATGCCATCCTGCTTCAATATCATTATGGACAAGATTTCTGAACTCCTCTGCTTCTTTATAAGTAGCTCTTTTAAGAATAACTTTTTCGATTACGATATCTTCAATTATTTCTTTTTCAAAATTCATTATTGTCCCGGACAATTGTTTAATGGTTTTATATTGTAAAATTGTGATAAAGATTCGGGATATGCAAGCACCTCTACTTCATAAACAGCAATATTTGCTGATCCGCCCTCTTCGCCGACATTTATCATTTACATGAATTTACATTCCATCTGTATAGGAGATTCTTTAACCCGGAATAGTCTAACTATATTTGAAGGAATCGCGGTAAAGCCGCTTTTCTCAAATTCATTTATCTTCGGGAGGTATACTGAAGAAGCAAGACATACCTGCTTCTCCATAATAAAAGTAACAGATTGAATTACCCACTCCCTGGTTTATATTAAATTATTATATGATTCCTGCTTCAGCAGGATGGTTTTTATATTTACTACCAGTCATTTTTGTATAAATCTCTTCGATAATATTCAGAGCAAATTCAGTTTCGTCCCCGGTTCCGGAATTTATCCTTATTCCATTTGTAATTCCGAAGCTATTCACGGGTCTCAATATCAGCCCCCTGTTAAGACATTCATTATTAAAGTCAACGGCAAATTTTTCTGATGAAAAGAGCATAAGGAAGAAGTTTGCATACGTGGGCACATATTCTATTCCCAATTCATCGAACTTCTTTCTCATTCTATTAAGGGAAAGTGTGTTTAGCGCAACTATTTTTTGCAGAAAGTCATCATCTTCCAGAGCAGCGATAGCTGCCACCTGGGCAAGATAGTTAGGCTCAAACGGAAGTTTTACTTTATACATTTCCTTAATCAGATATTCTTTTGCAACGGCATATCCTATTCTGATTCCCGCAAGTCCGTATGCTTTCGATAAAGTTCTTAATACAATCAGATTATCAAGGTCGTAATCCAGTCCATTGATGTAGCCGGGATAAGATCCGGCATAAATTGAATATGCCTCATCCAATACCACAAGCAAATTATCAGGCACTTTGAGCATAAACTCTTCAAATTGTTTTTTGGTGAACATTGTTCCTGTGGGATTATTAGGATTAGCCAGGTAAATGATCTTTGTTTTCTTATTAATAGCATTGGCAATAGCGTCAAGGTCAAGTTGGTATTTATTTAATGGTGTATAAATGGAATTCCTTCCAAATTTATTAGCATTAACATACCAGCCGATAAAAGTACCTTCTGATGTAATCAGTTCATCTTCATCATCACTGAAAGCAGTAATTAAATACTGAATGAGGGAATCGGATCCGCTGCATGTTACAATCTGGCCCGGTCTCTTATTTATTTTCGCAGCGATTGCATTAACAAGTGAGTAAGCAGAAGGATCTGTATATCTGTGAATTTCATTGATATTTTTCCTGATAGCTTCCACAGCTTTGGGTGATGGACCCAGAGGATTTTCGTTAGAAGCGAGTTTTACAATTTTACTTAGTCCCTTTTCCCTTACAAGTTCATCAATAGGTTTCCCTGATTTATAGGGTATAAGGTTTTTTACGTGTTTTGGAATTTGTATCATAATTTATTTTTTCTCTATCCATAATGTGAATAATAGCCCACCATAGTTTCCTTTATATTTAGGTTACTTTAAGTGGATTAAATGTAACAACCATAATTGCATATTCATTGGTTTCTTTTTTACCTACGAATGCTTCGGTTTTACCGTACTGAGGTGCATGCGGTATCCCTATTGGATGCAATGTTACCGAACCTTCCTTAACACCTATCCCTGACATAAAATCACCAAAAACTTAATAGATTACTTCATCACTGTCAACATTAGAATGATAATAATGAACAGGAATTGAATCGGGTTGGAAATCAAAAAATAGGAACTACTTTATTTAATATGACATCAGTTATCAGATATTTAATGCCTTATAATTATTTCTTTTTCATATTTTAGTATCAGTTATTTTCAAATTTGGAGGTTAGATGCCCACTTTAATGGTTAGTATATCGGGAATAAGGGGAATTGTAGGAGATGGATTGGATCCGCAGGTATTAGTAAAATATACATCGGCATATGCTGATTTTATTGGCAAAGGGACAGTTGTAGTCGGAAGGGATGCAAGAATTACAGGAGAAATGGTTAAATCTGTAGTCATAGGGACATTACTTGCAAAAGGATTAAATGTAATAGAGATTGGAATATGTCCGACACCTACCGTTCAGTATACAGTAAAAACATTAAAAGCACAGGGGGGGATTGCAATTTCTGCAAGCCATAACCCCAATGAGTGGAATGCCCTGAAATTGTTAAATAGTACAGGCCAATTTATGACCCCTGAAGAAAATGTTAAACTTCTTGGGCTGCTTAATACGGCACAGAATAATTTTGTTCCCTGGGAGCAGCTGGGAAAGTTTACTCTTTATGAGGAAGGATTAAAAAGACATGTTCATGATGTGCTTAATCTTAAGTATATAAATATTGAGCAGATAAGGAAAAGGAAATTCAAAGTTGTAGCCGATTGTGTTAACGGAGCAGGGGTATACGTAATCCCAGAATTTCTGAAAGAGCTTGGATGTGAAGTAATTGAGCTGGATTGTGAGAAAACCGGTATATTTACACGCTTACCAGAACCCCTTCCGGAAAATCTGACCAAAACGATGAAAACAGTATCCGAACATAAGGCAGACCTGGGAATTGTTGTTGATCCTGATGTGGACAGGTTAGTTCTGATTAGCAATGATGGTACGCCATATGGAGAAGAAAATACTATAGCTACAGCCGTTAATTTCATTTTATCAAAGCAAAAAGGAAATTCAGTTGTTAATTTATCGACTACAAGATCAATAGATGATATAGCATCTAAATTCGGATGCAAAGTCTATCGTTCTGCTGTAGGTGAAGCCAATGTAGTTAAAAAGATGAAAGGAGTTAACGCAATTATAGGTGGTGAAGGAAGCGGCGGGGTTATTTATCCTGCACTTCATTACGGCAGGGATGCTTTAGTAGGAATAGCGCTTATTTTGCAGCAATTAACTGAATTTGGAGGGAGCATAGCAGATTTTAAGTTAACACTTCCCTCTTATTTTATTGCAAAGAAGAAAATTGTATTAGGAAAAGTAAATCCGGACGTTATAATTAAGAAATTAGTCGTAAAATACTCGGGAGCAAATCTTAATAGTGAGGATGGATTAAGAATTGATTTTGCAGATCATTGGGTTCATTTCAGAAAATCGAATACCGAACCGATAATAAGGATCATTACAGAGGCCGGAAATAAGGACTTAGCAGAACAGCTTTCAACAAAGTATTTTAACGAAATAAAAGAAATGTTCTAATAAAGCATGGTTCTCTTCTGCAAATAGTTGAAGAGTGCCTTGTCAAAAGGGGTGGATGTTTCGATTAAATTGTACTCGATATTTGAATTAAAACATTCGGTTTTAATTTTATTTATAAAATCAACCATTGCCTCTTTATAAACTTTTTGAATCTGGTATGGCTGAGTGGTTATCTCCTCAGCCGTTTCCAGGTCTTTAAAAACTGCATCCTTTCCGAAAGCAAAACTTCGCTCCATCGGATCAAGTATATGGAAAACAATCACTTCATTTTTCTTATACCTGAAGTGTTTGAGTGCTGTAAGTGTTGAATTCACATCATCAAAGAAATCGGAGAAGATAATCACCAGTCCCCTTCTGTTAATTTTCTCAGCTACTGAATTTAGTGAAGAAGCTGTATTTGTTTTATCTGAAGCTTCTACAATGGCCAGGCTTTTAAGTATTTCCTGCAAGTATGATTTGGATGCCCTTGGAGGAAAGAACTTATTTATCCTTTCGGCATAAAGAGCAAGTCCTACTGCATCCTGCTGTTTAATCATAAGGTAGCTAAGGGCGGCTGCTAATGTAACTGAATATTCGAGTTTTGTTACATTTCCTTCAGAAGAATATCCCATTGATTTGCTTGTATCAAGAAGGAGGTAACTTTTTAAGTTAGTCTCCTCCTCATACTGCTTAATGTAATATTTATCTGTTTTGCCGTATGCATTCCAATCCACATCCTTTAGACTATCCCCCTGCATATATGGGCGGTGTTGTGTAAACTCTACGCTGAAACCGTGATATGGACTCCTGTGAAGCCCTACCATAAATCCTTCGACAACTAATCGTGCTTTTAATTCAAGTGAATTAAGTTTTGATATAATAGCAGGATTAAGGTACGATCTGAAGTCCTGGCTTTTTTCCATTATTTGGTAGTTACAATATTCTTTTCAAGAATTTGCTCTGGGGTCAGCCCCATATTTTTAACTTCATCATTAGCTGCAGCCGACATATCGCTTTTAGGATATTTCTGCAGGAACAGATTATAAGTAGCAGTAGCCTCCTGATAATTTCTTAATTCATTAGCCTGGATGAATCCTGCCATGAACAGTGAAATTTGAGCCCGTTTACTATCAGGATATTTTTCGAACACAGATTTATAAATTTGTACCGCTTTTTCGAATGAATCCTTCTCTTTCATATTTGGAACCATTTTATTCTGATATATAGTTCCTAACTGATAAAGTGCTTCCGGAGCAAGTGAGTCCTTGGGAAATTCCTTAACAAGCATTTCATAAGCTTTTATAGTTTCAGGAATTTTATGCTGCTCAATGCACGACTTAGCCAGTTTCATATATTCTTCCGCTTTCTTTGAATTGCATCCGAATATCAAAACAGTAAGGGTTAGTAGAAACAGGATATTTTTCATATTACTCTGCGTATTGTGATTAAAGGTAAACAAATCTATTAAATTACAATAGAACTATCAATCATCATGCAATAGGAATTCCTGACCCCTTATTTTAGATCTGCAAGTTTATCGATATCCCTGTTGTCAAGAATATGTTTTGAAAATCCGGTATTAGAAACCCGGATCATTGCACTGCCAAGATCTTCAAGCCTGCATCCTCCATTAGGAAAAACAGACTTAAATACCGGATATAAAAACTTTACCACCTTAAAAATTGATTTAATATTTCTTTGGCCATCGACCGGTTTCATGAATCCGGGTCTGAACATATATGCAGCTTTAAAAGGGAGTTTCAATAAATCGTTTTCAGTTTTGCCTTTTACTCTTGCCCACATCAATTTTCCATTTTCCGAACTATCAGTACCTGCTCCTGAAACATAGCAGAAAGTCATATCCGGATTAAGATTAGATAAGACGGTTGCGGCCTGGATTGTAAGATCGTAAGTAACGCGATAATAATCTTTTTCTTTCATTCCCACAGATGATACGCCAAGGCAAAAGAAGCAAGCATTATATCCGGAAAGTTTATCTTTTATGGGCGAATAGTCATAGAAATCATTATGAATTATTTCCTTCAGTTTAGGATCTTTCCTGCCGCAGGGTCTTCTGCCAACCACCAAGATGGATTCAACATTAGGATGTTCGAGCGCTTTGAGGAGAACTCCCTCCCCTACCATTCCTGTAGCACCAAATATTATAGCTTTAATCTTCATGTTTTTCCCTGATCAAATATCCGCTTAAAAATTGACCTAATCCGATACCAAAACCTAATACACCGCCTATTTTTACGATCTGTTTTAAGTAAAGCAAAATTGTTATTCTATCATTTAACGGATAATAACGATACACAAAAATATTTAAGAAAGTCATGACGGCATATACACAAATAAAGCCGGCAAGCCAGATTGTAATTATCCATGCTTTCGATTTACCATACCATTCTTTTTTTTCGGCCAGAGCATGATAATTTGATAACAACCCGATTAACAGAAACCAGCAGAAATTTCTACTAAGAACCAGAAGGTGCGAACTTCTTTGAAATATAATGATCATTATTATGGAATATAAAGTCCCCAGCAGGATATAATTTTTTGTGCTGCTTATGATACGATAGTAATAAAAAAGAATGGCAGAAATTCCAAATATGGTGAAATTGAATCCTGTATTGTTAGGAATAAGTATATACTTGCCAAATACCAATAGTCCTAAAAGGATGAAGCAAACTATTGTAATAGCAATCCGGAGAATAGTATTTCTGGTTCCAGTATTCATACCGACTCCAAGCTAAATTATTTTATATTTAATAACGCAGAGCAGTTACAGAATCTTGATATCCTTTGAATTTATCCATCCGCATTTATAAGTATCATTATCCCTATAGAACCTGTTATAATTCATCAGGTTTTTATTATCCATTAGTACGAAATACCAATGTTCCCCCAGGCTATCTGAAAATTCACTAATTAATTTACCTGTACTTCCCTGGATATATTCGGCGACAATATTGCCATAGACAGCAATATTTATTTCAGCATGACTTCTTAAACTATCCAGAGAATTATTTATTTCATGCGATGTTCTTAAGGGAGCTTTATCATTTAAGATGACGAATTTTCGTGGAGAGATTTTATCAGTTGGGAATTGAGTGTTAATAAATTCGCATATATTGATCCGTTTTTCAATAAACCTTATAATATCTTTATCAAAGTCAAAAGGACTATATAATCTATAATAGCCGACATAACCGCCACAGCAATAGCCTGTCCTGATTAATAAGGAATAGTCTTTGTTTTGATTTTTGATAAGACGACTTATAGTTCCATAATAAGCGGTGGAAAACTTGTAAATATTATTTTGTTTAATCCAGATTAGATTAAGCAACTCATCGGCGCAATAATTTAGTGAATAAATAATATCCAACTGTCCATCACCATTCAGATCGATTTTTCTGAAATACTGTGTTCTGGATGTATCGAGGAAATCTGATGTTCTGAATTGACAATTGTCATTAGGCATTTTGGGAGCTTCAATACTATTCTGAATATTATTTAATTCATCGAGAGTATATGCGGGAAAATCAGAATAAACAAGAGTATCGGGAGAACGGGGATAGAGAACATCTGCAATATTTGTCTGTGAGAAACAAATTACAGAACTAAAAGCTACGGCAAAGAATAATTTTAGTATATTCATACAATTATCCGGTTAATATTATAAAGTAGTGTTAACGTGATTTTTGAATTCCATTAATAAATTATTAAAACTTATTCCGTAAACCTGTTTGAACACTTCATCGTGGTTTGAATTCTTAAGAAGGGATTTCATATATATCATGAATTTTTCCTTTCCATAATTCATAATTATATAATCGACAATACATGCGAACTCTGAATATATAAATGTCATTCTATATTTTACATTAAGTCTGACCTGATCTTCTTTCTTAGTATCAAAATATTCAGGGGGCATAAAATTGCCGAGCTTTATTAACCTGTAAGTTTCCTGCTTTGCCGGGTACCATGAAGTGCCCATCTGATTGACACTATAAACTGCTATCCCTTCCAGAAACCACCTTGGCGATCTGTATGCATTTAAGATTCCCATATTCTGCAGCAGCAAAGTATGTGATAATTCATGTTTCAGATAAATTTCGAGGGAGATTATACCTTCCTTATTCTCCCTAACAGCCCATGGTGAAATAAACACCCTTCTGTCATAAAAAGCATAGAACCTGGCCCTGGAAACTGAACGATGAATATAGCTAAGACTATCTCTGAAAATGAATATTTCAGGTTTTTGCAGAAATCTCAACTGATGAAATTGCTCTACCGGGGGAGTTAAAGTATCAATTTTTGTGAAATCAGTATAATCAGCTCCGTTTTGAACATATATGATTGTATTTGACATTTCATGTTTTGAGAAACCAATTATAACCGGAGAATAAGGAAATAGTTTTCCCCAAAGAAGCTCATAGAATAGAATGCCGATTAAAAGAATTATAACAACTAAGATTGAATATTTTATCTTTTTCTTCATTATAAAAGATTATTCTTGATTTAGCTTGTTAATTCAGTGAAAATAATGGAATCTTTTACGAATGATTAGTATAGAGACGAATCCGGCTTAGAAAGTTCAAATCTTAATAATATATAATCATTATAAAATTAGTTTTATTTTAATTTAATCGCAATATTTAAGCTGCAAATGAGAATTATACAAGGATAGAGGATGAATCCGCATCTGTGAGTATTCTGCGGGTATTCTGTGGGTATGATCATAGTAGCAGAAGCATAGACCAAGGTAAGTATTACCATATAACCTGATTTTTTAATAAATTTCATTTTTCTTATAATATATCCATAAAAATATGAATCCTGAATTTGAATACTTTAAGAAATTCAAGAAACCGCATGATATACAGCTTTTTCTGAATAGTGTAAGATACAACCCGGATCATGGTACTAACTCACCTGCAAAAGTAATGCGGATGCAAAAGGCCAACTGTTTTGAGGGGGCTCTGTTTGCTGCTGCCGCATTAAAGGCACTTGGGCATAAACCTTTGATCGTTGATTTTCTTACAATAAACGATGACGACCATGTTATAGCAATATTTAAGCACAACAATTGTTTTGGTGCGGTAGCTAAATCTAATACAACGACTTTAAGGTTCAGGGAACCTGTTTATTCTTCACTGAGGGAACTGATTTTATCTTACTTTGAATTTTATTTTAATATACATGGGGAGAAATCACTACGAAGTTACTCAGTTCCGATAAATTTATCGCGGTTTGATAAATTTAACTGGATAACAACAGATGAGAACCTTGATTTCATAGGCGATTACCTTTATACTGTAAAGCATTACCCGATACTGGACAGGAAATCGCTGCTTAACCTGAGTACGGCTGATAAGGAATTAATTGATCTCTGTTTTGCAGGTGCCGTCCCTGAGGGATTATATAAAGCAAAGAAAAGGAAGTAAGCTATATGAAGAATTACCTGCACCAGAAATACGATCTTTCTGATCCGAAAATTGTATCCGCTTTTGATGAGATGCCTTTATGGTCCTCTTACTTTGGGGCGGTTCTGCTCGATACGGTTATTTATAAAAACAAAGCGAGGATTTTGGATATCGGGTGCGGAGCAGGATATCCGATGTTGGAGCTGGCTCAAAGGTTTGGCGCGGATTCTGAAGTAACCGGTATTGATCCATGGAAAGCTGCGACTGCAAGACTGAAAGCGAAAGCTAAAATAATGGGGGTAAATAATATCCGGATCATAAACGGTGTGGCTGAGAATATTCCCACAGAGGATAATTATTTTGATCTTATAGTTTCCAACAACGGTCTGAATAACTGTTCTGACCAGATGAAGGTATTGTCTGAATGTTACAGGACTATGAAGAAGGACGGACAGCTTGTTTTTACAGTAAACCTCCCCGGCTCAATGAAGGAGTTTTATTCCCTTTTCCGCCAAATTTTAACGGATCAGAAACTAAATGATAGTGCAGCTAAAATGGAACTTCATATAAAAGAGAAGAGAAAAACATTGCAAGAGAATTTAAGACAGGTAAGAAAAAACAGATTTACAGTTAAGCGGATAATTGAACAAAGTTTTTATATGAAGTATCTGAACGGTACTGCATTTCTTAATCATTATTTTATTAAAATTGCTTTCCTGGATAGCTGGGTTAAGATTGTTCCGCAAAACAAAAGGGGGATGATATTCAAACTACTGGAAGAAAAACTTAACCAATATTCACAGTCAAAAGGAGAGCTGCGGATAACAATTCCTTTTGTCTGCATCGACTGCAGGAAAAGCGGCTAATGCCCCGGGCCGTACTTCTTTTCACCCGCCGTTATTTTCATATGCAGATAGTTTTCTTTCGGTGGTAAAGGACAAGTTGCATATTTTGTGAATGCACAGGGAGGATTGTAAGCTTTATTAAAATCCAGAATTACATTTCCATTTGAATCCGGCAAATCTGCATAAAGGAACCGGCCTGCACCATAAGTTTCTTCGCCGTTTGTTTCATCGGCAAATATTATAAAATAACTGTTGTCCTCAATTATGGGGACTAATGAATAAGCTTTGCCTTCTCTTGTAAAAATAAGATCACCGTTAACACTATTTTCTTCGACAGTTCCGATTATAGTTGGAACAGTTATTTTAACGGGTGATGGGAATTTTTTATATAAAGCATTGATTCTCCATGATTTATCAATCGGGTATGTATCGACACCGGGGAAATTTCTTACAAGAGGAGAATTAAGATCGCGCAGGCGAATTCCGTATTTGTCCCCTCTCTTTATTATAGTCCATTTAAACGATCCGGCGGACATAACAGTGGGGTTTTTACTCAAATCATTTTCAAGCAGAGCTTCCTTAACTTTATTCCCATTAATAAATACATCCGTGTTATCATTAACTTTAATCAGAGCTACAGAATCCTTTAACACAATAGAACCAATTTTACCGGGAGCGCCTTTAGGAAAGATAATTAAGTTAGAAGGATCACTTCCGAAGCTATTCTCACCCTGTTTTAGCCAGAAAAGCCCTGCAAGATTAAGCCACCCGTTTTGTGTTTTAAGTCTTTCAATTCTTTGATTATGCCAGTTTGTAATAACTGCGCTATAGACATGATCGGTTTCAGTTTTTTTACTGCATCCGATAAGAGAACAGATCAATATTGGGAACAAAAATATTAATAATTTCACTCGTCTATCCGAAAAATTGATGATTATAATTTACATGAGAAATTTAGATACAAGTTCCCCGATAAAGTATCCGACTACTGCTACGCCCATACCAACGATAAACATATCAAGTCCACTCCGGAATATCCCACGTCCTGTAAAGAAACTTCTGGCGGCTCCAACTCCAAAGTGGGTTAGCATGGCAACTGCGAGTGAAAGCCAGACAGCTATAGCACCGCTGAAGAAGAAGAATGGGATGATTGGTATAATTGCACCTATTGCAGTTGCAGTACCGGTTATCCAACCCTCTTTGAGGGGGCTTGAAGTATTTTCAGTCATACCAAGCTCTTCACGCATTTTATCGTTAAGAGCCTGTTCCGGATTGCTCATAGTTTCTGTTGCGCGCTGAACAGCCTTTTCCCTTTCCATTCCCCTGGCTTCATAAATTAAAGCAAGTTCTTCAATTTCAAGTTCGGGCATTAACTTTATCTCATCAGCTTCCATGCTTTTTTCATGTTCATAAACTTCCTTTTCACTTACAGCAGCCAGATAACCAGAGGCACCCATGGATAACGAATCGGCTATCATTCCTGCAATTCCTGAAACAAGAATTATATGGGGAGCTGCACTGGCGCCAATAATTCCTGCAATAAGACCGAAGTTTGCAGTCAGTCCATCATTAAATCCGTAAACAATATTTCTTAAAAGGCCGCCGGTTTCAGAATTGTGCCATGGTTCTTCAGAAATTCCTCCGGAACTCATCAGCCTGTTTGCATGTTCCGCCGAATCCTGCGCCAGTTTTAACGCAATATTTTTTGTAGGTCCTGCCGGGCTTTCATTATAAAGCCCCATATATGACTTAACTTCGGTAGCTTCTTCTTTAAGCATAAGTTTGGTAAGTAAAGAATAACCGAAACGTTTGGATAGAAGGTAAAGTGATTTTGCTTTGAACGATGGTTTATCAGGACCTAACTTAATCTGGTTCTTTTCAAGAAGATCTTTCCATGCGGCAACATGTTTATCTTCAACCGAGGCAAGTGAAAGATAAATCCTTTTGTTCTTTTCATTATCAACCATTGCTCCAAGATGCTTATATAAGAAAGAAGCATCTATTTCATCCTGCAGATGGTATTTCCATGTGTTGATAGTTTTTTTGTCAAGCATAGCTGTCACTCATATCTTAAAGCTTCAATAGGATCAAGGTTAGAGGCCTTATATGCAGGGTAAGTTCCGAAAACAACTCCTACCACAACGCATAATGTCATTCCGATAATAATCCAGTTGATTGGTATAGCGCTTTCTGCATTAAGAAAAGACCCTGCAATATTCCCCACCACAACTCCCATAATAATCCCGATGATGCCTCCGATAATACAGAGTGCGATTGCTTCTATAAGGAACTGGAGAAGTATATTCATTTTTTTGGCACCGACAGCTTTCCTTATACCAATTTCCCTTGTTCTTTCCGTAACCGATACCAGCATTATATTCATAATGCCTACACCTGCAGCAAGCAGCGCAATAATTGAAACTGCAATAGCTCCGATTTTTACACCGCCAGTAATATCATTTATCTGTCCCATTATAGATTCATTGCTGAAGATATCAAAATCGTTATCACTTCCGGGGGGCACTTTCCGTATTGTACGGAAATAGCCGATGGCGGCTTCAATAGTTGCATCATAGTCTTCTTTGCTTTTGGACATTATAGTAATGCTGACACTCCTGTTGTTTTTACCGTACATGGCACCATAGGTAGTAATCGGGATGATGATATAGCTGTCCATGTTCTGCCCGAATAATGCCGGCTGGGGTTCAAAAGTTCCGACCACCTGAAGCGGATAGCCGTCAACTTTTATAATCTGGCCTATTGGATTTGAATTTGGAAATATCTTTGTAGTAACACTATTGCCGAGCAAACAGCAGTAAGTAGAGTGATCAACATCCAGGTCAGTAAGAGTTCTTCCCTCTGCAATCGTAACATTGTGCGTCATATAAGCTTCAATTGTAACACCAATTACAGATATATTCGGATTGGTTTTAGTTGTTGCGGATTTAATAACTTTTCCACCGATCGATTGTTCTGCCCCTAAATATTTTGCCGTTTTCATTACATCTTTCAACCGTTCAAATTCTTCAATGGTAATATCCTTCCTATTCCTGTATTTCTGCCATGCGCCGGGACCTCCCGAATGTATTGCGGGAAATTTATTTATCTGAAATGTATTCTTACTCAGGAATGAAACCCCATTTTCAATTGACGACTGGAGCATAGTTATTACTGTCATTATAACTATTATGGAAAATATGCCTACCACAATTCCAAGGACAGTAAGAAATGTACGGAGCTTATTGCTCCTTAATGAATGCAGGGATACTGCTATAATCTGGCTCAGTTTCATAGAACCCTTAAACACTGATATAAATTTTTTCAGTCCTAAAAATAGTAAAGAATGGAATAAGATTTTATACTAATAATATTATTCATAACGGAGAGCTTCAATTGGATCAAGGTTGGATGCCTTGTACGCCGGATAAGTACCAAAAATTATGCCCACAACAACGCATAAAGATAAGCCAATCAACACCCAATTATATGGTATCGCAGCCTGTGCATTCAGAAAAGATCCGGCCAGATTCCCTATGCCAATGCCAAGCATAATACCAATAATTCCACCGAAAAAGCAAAGGATTACAGCTTCAAACAGGAACTGCAGAAGGATATTAGATTTCCTTGCACCTATCGCTTTACGTATTCCGATTTCCCGGGTTCGTTCTGTTACCGAAACAAGCATAATATTCATAATCCCCACACCTGCTGCCAAAAGTGCAATAACGGAAACAGCAAGCGCACCAATTTTTACACCGTCAGTCATGTTATTAATCATTGACATTAAAGATTCATTACTGAATATATCAAAGTCATTGTCTTTTCCGGCTTCAACTTTCCTGATCGTCCTCATGTATCCGATTGCAGCTTCAATTGTAGCATCATAATTCTCTTTGCTTTCTGATGTAACAGTAATATTGATAGAACTGTTTCTTCTGCCGTAAATTCCCTGGAAAGTAGTTATGGGCATTACAATATAGTTATCCCTGCTTTCGCCGAATAGCTGGGGTTGTTTTTCAATTACTCCTATTACCTGAAACGGGTGTCCGTCAACTCTTATAGTCTGGCCTATCGGGAAAACTTTGGAAAATACTTTAGCAACTACTTCACCGCCGATAAGGCATACATCGCTTGAATACTGGAGATCGGTTTCCCTAAGTTCCCTTCCGTAATCGATATTCCAGTTATTCGTTTTTACTGCATCAAGATTGACACCGGCTACCTGGATATTAGGGTTTGTCTGCTGGTTGCCGAATTTGACTACTTTGCCGAACTGCCATTGTTCGGCACCGATATATTTGGCCATGGTCAATAATTCTTTAAGCCGGTCATAATCTTCCAGTGTCAGATCTTTGCGGTTCCTGTATTTATCTCTTGAACCCGGCCCGTCTCCCATGACCACCGGGAATTTCTGAATTTGGAATGTATTTTTATTAAGCTGTGAAACTCCGTTTTCAATACTTGACTGCAGCATTGTTATTACAGTCATTATCACAATTATTGAAAAGATGCCGACTACAACGCCAAGAACAGTCAGCATTGTTCTTAGCCTGTTCCCTCTTAATGATTGTATTGATAACTGCAGAGCCTGTACGATTTTCATGAATTATTCATACCTTAAGGCATCAACGGGATCCATCTTTGCCGCTGTATAGGCCGGTGCAAATCCGGCAGCAACTCCGGTAATAAGTGAAATGGTTATAGCAATGATAACCGAGCTGTAACTTATAGATGTTGAGATATATTGTTTTATAAGCATGCTTGTCAGTATTGCCAGGAGCATTCCAATAATACCTCCCATTAAGCAGATGGTTGAGGATTCAAGTATGAACTGACCAAGTATTGTCCTTCTCTTTGCACCTATTGCTTTCCTTAACCCGATTTCTTTGGTCCTTTCCTTAACTGAAACAAACATTATATTCATGATCCCTATTGCACCGACAAAAAGCGAGAGTCCTGTAATAAACAAACCGGCAATCTGGATAACTCCTACCACCTTGTTATAATTATCCATCAGACCCTCCTGCTGGTTGATCGAAAAATCATTTTCCTGGTTATATTGCAGACCTCTTATCTGCCGCATTACACCTTCAGCTTCAGCTTTCGTATCCTCCACCATCGCCGGGCTGGCCGCACGGATATTAAATGTAATTGTACCATTTGAATGTCCCTGGAAGTTCTGGAATATAGTACCTATCGGTACAAACACCTGCTGATCAGGGTTAAAGGGGCCTAGTATGAAACTTCCCTGCTCTGCAAGAACTCCAACTATCTTATAATCCACTCCTCCTATTTTAATAGTTTTATCCAGGCCATCGCCGCGTGGAAACAGGTTCTTGGAAATTTCACTCCCGATAACTGCCACATAGCGGGAACCCTTGCTTTCAATGTCGGAATAAAATCTTCCAAGATCGAAGGTAAAATTTGTAGTCTTCAGGTAATCTGCAGTTGAACCATTCAGAAAGACACTTTCGATCATCCTGTCACCGTACTTAATCGTCTGCCTGCTATTGGTTACCGGTGCAGTGGCAACAGGAAGTTTCACCATCTCCTTGAATTTGTCATATTGCTCCATAGTAATATTTCGGCGGTTTTTTATCTTCCACCAGTCCTGATTAGTAAACCATGCCCATTTATCAAGATATAAAACATCCGTGCCAAGTGCGCTGATGCCGTTCTTAAATGAATTATCAATACCGCGGATGGCAGTTGTCATTACAACAACAGCCCAGATGCCGATAATAATTCCAAGCATAGTTAACATTGATCTCATTTTGTTTCCCCTGATGGCCCTGAGAGCAATAAACAAGCTTTCTCTGAATTCAAACCAAAATTTATTCATCGGTTTTTCCTATTAATTAGACTACAGCAGCTTTTGGTTTGGGGATATATCTGTGCTCAACAAGGGCATCGGTTTCAATCAAACCATCTTTTAGTCTTATTATTCTGGCTGCATGTTTGGCAATGTCTTCCTCATGAGTTACAAGAATAATCGTATTTCCTTTTTCATAAATATCATTAAAAAGCGACATAATTTCCTCACCTGTTTTTGAGTCCAGGTTACCGGTCGGTTCATCAGCAAGTATGATAGAGGGGCGTGTAACAAGGGCTCGTGCACATGCAACCCTTTGACGCTGCCCGCCGGATAATTCATTTGGCTTATGGTGCATTCTGTCAGTTAAGCCTACATCTATAAGCGCCTGCTTAGCCCTTTCTTTCCTTTCGTGAGTGGGCATGCCTGCATAAATAAGAGGAAGCTCAACATTATGGACCGCATCGGATCTTGCCAGAAGATTAAATGTCTGGAACACAAATCCGATCTCCTTATTCCTAATTTTAGCCAGCTGATTATCGTTCATTTGACTTACACTTAATCCGTTAAAATCATATTTTCCGGAAGTAGGTGTGTCAAGACATCCAAGTATGTTCATCAGCGTGGATTTGCCCGATCCGGATGGACCCATTATTGCCACATATTCATTCTTATCAATCCTAAGGGAAACATCCCTAAGAGCAAATACTTCTTCGCTTCCGACCTGATAGATTTTAGCTATATGTTCTATATTAATTATATTCATTTTTATTCCGTATTATTTCTTGGCTGAAGTAGTTTTCTTTTCCTCCAGCTTGACTTTAGAACCATCATTTAAGTCTCTTGATATTGCACGATAACTTCCGGATACAACCATTTCACCATTCTTAAGACCTTCTTTAATCTCAATATAATTATCATCACTTAACCCGGTTTTAACTTCTTTCATTTTCGCTTTATTATTCTGGACAACGAAAACCACTTCTTTAGGTTTGGTTACAGTTGCCTTCTTTTCCTTTTTATCAATAACATTACTGTTGCTGTTATCCTCATCTTTTTTTGTCTCATCTGTTTTTTGGTCCTCGCTTCTTGCCGTAACACTCTGGATCGGAATGCTTAGTACATTATTTATTGTTTGTGTTTCAATTGTAGCATTACACGACATGCCTGGTCTTAATCCCGGATCGGCATCAATCAATCTTATTTTTACATCAAAGTTAACAACCTGTTCCTGTGTTCCGGTGCCGGTTGCAGTTGCACTATTTCCTATCTGGTAAACAGTACCCTTAAATATCCTGTCGCCATAAGCATCAACTTTAATTCTTGCAGTGTCGCCTAATGCAACCAGGACAACATCATTTTCATCAACCTGAACTGTAGCAATCATGCTTCTGAGATCAGAGACCGTCATTATATCAGTTCCCTGGCTGAAACCGCTCCCTAATACCCTGTCGCCCAACTGAACATTAAGCTGGCTGATTGTTCCATCCATAGGAGAATTGATAGTAGTTTTATAAAGGGACTGGTTTGTTTCTTTCAGACTGGCTTCCATCTGAAGAATAGTAGCCTGTGCGCCTTCATAATTTGCTACCGCACTCAGATAAGTGCTTTTAGCTGTTTCAAGATCAGAATCGCTGGCAAGTTTTTTTATATGCATTTCTTTTGTTCTGTTATAATCTGCCGTAATCTTATCCAGCTGTGCTTTATTTAATGCGAGAGAGGATTTCGCAGATGATAAATTAGCTTCGGCTCTCTGCTGCTGGGCAACATACGCATCCGCTTTGATCTTTATCAGCAATTGTCCTTTTTTAACCAGGTCTCCCTCCTTAACAGGCAAAGATACGATTTCTCCTGTCACCTCTGGTGTGATGGTAACTTTAAATTCGGAGTTGATTTTTCCCGTAGCAGAAACAGTTTGCGTAATATCTCTCTTAGCAACCGGTTCAGTCTGTACCTGTACAATTTCTTCTTTGTTTCCCCCAAACAGGGCAAACAGAATCAGTGCGATAATTACTACCCCGATCCCGCCGAATATATATATTTTCTTTTTAGATTTTTTTTGTTTTCCGTTAGCCATGGAAAATACTCCTTTGTTAAAATTTATTCGTATTTAGTATAATCAAGAATGCCAAGCTGATATTTAACCTGCTCGCTTAAAACTATATATGCATACTCAGCATTTATTAAATTTGTCTCGGCTGTAAGGTAGTCTGAATTTGCAACCAGTACGTCAAGCAGTGTGCTTGAGCCAAGAGCGTATTTTTCCTGCTGGATACGCCTGCTTTCTTCTGCCGCTGCAACATTTCCTTTACTTACCTCAAGACTCTTTTCGGCTGCCTGAAGATCAAGATAAGTCTTCTGAATATTCCTTTTTATATCTTTTTCAAGATCAGAAAGATCAGCTTTCGAATTCATTGCACTTACCTGCGCAAGCTCTACCCGGTTCTCGGTTGAGAATCCGGAAAAAATAGGAATGTTCAAAGCAAGCGCTACTGTATAGTTTCTGTTCTGGAATAAAGTGCTTGGCTGATCTGAATAAGTATAAAAGCTGTTACTGTTTGTCAGGCTGGGAAAATAACCGCCTCTGGCAATTGTAACTCCGTTCAATGCGCTTTCCAAACTAAGTTTTGCGCTCTGATAATCATACCGGGAGCTTAATGATTTTGAAACCAGGTCGGATAAATCCTGGTAATTTGTTTTATCATGTTTCCCGATCAAATCCCTGTCTGCCTGAGATAATGAATCGGAAAAGCTGTAATTATCAAGTACATCCAGCCCCAGATAATAAAGCAATGTGCTTTTTGCCGTTTCAAGACTATTTTTTGCCTGTATTACAGCCAGTTCTGCATTGCCAACTTTTACCTGCTGCGAATAAACATCAGCCATTGTAACTGCACCCAGTTTATTCCTTTCATTTATTGTTTCAAGATTTTTCTCGTTCCACTTAACATCTTCTTCTTTAACTTTTAACAGCTCGCCTGCATTAATAATATCGTAATAGTTGCTTATTGTCTGATAAACGATTGTCTGTTTTAACCTTGAAAGAGATAACTGAGCAGATTCAAGATTATTTTTACTCTGGGATACAGTTGCTAAATTAGAAAGACCGTCAAATAGTGTCCAGTTAGTTCCGGCTCCCACATTATAGCTCCTTGTTTCAGAAATAGTTTTTATATCAGGTAGTGAAATAAAACCGCCGTTCTGTAATGGAAATAACCCCCCCTTGGTTTCAGATCTGGCCCACTGCCAGTTTCCCTGAACTCCCAGAGTCGGTAAAAGGCTTCCATATGCAGCTTTTACATTTGACTGATATGAATCTATACTATTTACAGATTTCTGAAGCTGGGTATTTCTTTGTAAAGCAATATTTACTGCTTCTTCCAATGTTAGCAATTTTTGACTATATCCTGTAACAGATAAGAGAACTATAAAGAATGTACTGATCAAGATTCGCATCATTTGCTCCAATGAGTTAAAGGTTTACGAAAACAAAAATATTACAATATTCCCCATTTTCTTCCGGTAATTTATGAACGGTACTATTACTACATGTACGGCGAATATCCGAGAATAATTTTAACCTGCTAAAGCATAATCCTTTTAATTTCCATAAGGTAGGCCAACGCTTCGTCATAATTGTTTCCGATTTTACCGTCAAGGATTGCTTCTTCTATTGCCGATTTTATCTCTCCTACTTGCCTTGAAGGAGACAAATTACATATCCGCATAATTTCTTCCCCGTTAACCGGAGACTGAAATGCACGAAGCTTGTCTTTATCTTCCACTTCCCAAACTTTTTTCATAACATTTTCATAGTTTTCAAGATACCTGCTTACTTTCTCCTGGTTCTTGCTTGTAATGTCAGCCCGGCATAATATAATCAGATCTGCAAGATCCTCTCCAGCTGCTACTATTAACCTTCTGATTGCAGAATCGGTTACTTCTTCTTTTGCCAGAGCTATTGGTCTCAGGTGTAGCCGTACAAGTTTTTCTACATATTCAATTTTGTTGAATGGAAGCTTCATTCTTTTGAATAATGTTTTAATCATTCTGGCGCCGAGCTCTTCATGTCCGTGGAATGTCCACCCTGTTCCTTCAACAAACTTTTTGGTTTGCGGTTTGGCAATATCATGTACAAGCGCAGCAAACCTTAACCAGATGTTATCCGTCATTTTAGAGATATTATCAACTACCATGCAGGTATGATAAAAAACATCCTTATGATGATAATCCTGCCTCTGATCTACTCCCGCCAGGTTGGCTATTTCGGGAAATATTATTTCTAATACGCCGGATTTATAAAGTTGAATTAAACCTGTTGCCGGTGCATCTGACGAAAGTATTTTCAGGAATTCATCCGTTATCCTTTCCTGCGAAACAATTTTCAACCTATCCCTTAATTTGTTAGCGGCCTGCAGTACTGTTTCGTCAATCTGAAAATTTAGCTGTGAAGCAAATCGGAAAGCTCTCATTATCCTTAGCGGATCATCATCAAATGTAATGAAAGGATCTATCGGAGTTCTAATAAGTTTATTCTCAATATCAATCATCCCTCCGTAGGTATCTATAAGCTCCCCGTAATTATCTTTATTTAATGAAATGGCGAGAGTGTTTATTGTAAAATCCCTCCGGTTTATATCATCTGAAAATGAACCCGTAAACACGGTTGGTTTCCTGCTATTCCGTTCGTAAGATTCCTTTCTGGCTCCCACAAACTCAAGGTCATATTCCTGATATCTGAAATGTGCAGTACCAAAATTTTTGAAAACAGTAACATTCTTAACGCCAAGCTTTCCGGCATATGTTGTTGCAAAGTCGGTCCCATTCTCTAAAACCAGAAAATCAATCTCACTGCTTTCCCTGCCTAATACTAAATCCCTAACAAAACCGCCGATTATAAAAACTTGCGTGGCCAACTCTCCGGCAGTCTCTGTACAGGCAGATAAAAAGGAATAATGTTGTAACCTGGACTCAAAATTCATTTTTTTTATCATTAATTAAGCATTTAAATTACGCATAAAACAAGTAAAGCTAAAGGATCAGATCACATTGCTCCCAATATAGGATTCAGCTTTTCGGACTGTTAACAAAAATCATATTTTTCATGATTTTGTCATAATTTAGATAAATCCAGTTGGCCTTTATTAAATTGGATCTAAGAAATAATTCAATCCCATCTGAATCTCTGAACCTGCCGGCAAGTGCCGCCAGCTTTCTTCCCCCTGTGTAATCGAGATTTTCCATCATGTAATTTGACAGGTAATACGCACCGTAACTGCTTTCAATATCATTTACAATAATATTTTTATTAAAAATTTCTATTACTTCTTTATAAGGTCTGCCAAGAAGTACTGCTAAATCAATCATGACCGGGAACGAAGAGTAATCGTATGAATCTGAATTATAATTTTTCAGGATTTCATACTTGGCCGAATCTGTTCCGGTAATGTAATTGTATATTAAAGATTTATTCGCGGATAAATTAATCCGCAGTTTGGACAAATAATATAAATGAAGATCGGGGTTCTGTCCGTTTAACTCGTAAAATTTGTCCCTTGCTTTCTCATATTTTTCATTCATGACCCGGAGATCCCCGGTCAATAATTCAAGGCTGAAATAATATGAGCTGTTTTTGTAATTCGGTAATTCATTCTCAATTAATGTCAGCGCCTCTTCTTCTTTTTTAAGTTTAACTTTGGAGAGTGCGAGCCCGTATAATGCAGAATAGTTATGCGTGATGCCGTTTATATGAGCAAATATTTCTTCCGACTCAGCAAAATGATTATCATTATAATTCTCCCATCCCTTCCGTAATTGATCAGCTATGTACCTGGGACAGAATTTCGAGAATATCGTCTGTCTGCCGAAATAATACTGGGCAGTATTCTGTTTGCCCGTAAAACCGAGGTGACTCAGATGTTCATAATAATTGTCAGCTATTTCCGTTAAACTGGAATCATAAACTTCTGTGAATGGTTTCCCCTTATACCATTCCTTAAACTTCTCTATGCCGTGCCGGTTTATCAGATAGTTGGTAAAGGAACCTGCATAAACATACGATAGCCCGGATGTCTGTCCGAAAAAATTAAACCCGCTGTAAAGATTTTCTAATTTGAGCCTAAAGTTATTATTATATGCTATGGCAGCAATCTGATCTAAATACCATGTGCCATAAAAAGGTGCTGCTGCTTCTGCTATCCCTTCAATTAAAGCAGGGTTAAAGCTGCTTGCTATTTTAAAAGGTGTGGTTCCAAATGAAGCTGTAAAGACATGTGCTATTTCATGCCTTAATGTATGGTCGTAAGATTCCGAAGATGTATATATCTGGAATAACCAGGGCTTTGCAACATCAGCATTTTCAGAGCCGAACAATTCACCTTTTTGTTTGTTGTCCTTAAATATAAAAGAAGTAATCTTTCTGTCCGGTTCATCCTGAAAGAATTTCTTTAGCTCGAAATAATAGTACTCATGATTTATGATCTCATTTTTCAGATATGCCGTATCAATTGAAGTGTCATATATTATTTCAAAATGTTCTGTGTAACATTTTCCCCTGAGAGATGATTCTACCTTCCATTTATTAGTCGAAAACCCTAAATATGGAGAACAGATTATAAATGCCGTTACAATAACTAAAACCACGACTCCAATTATTAGTCTGTTGATTCCTGATTTTTTCTTAATTATGAGGTTTATAGAATAGAATATTGATAGAAAAAATATTACGTTAATTATCCTGTAAATAACTAACGTCCGGCTTACGCTTAATCCTTCGTCATAGATTGTTCCAGGGAAATATCCTGCAAGTGGATTATAGAAATAGATCTGTGGATAATAATATATTTCTATTACAGGAATAAAAGCTGTTAGCAGGATAAGAATTATAAAAAGAATTCTTGGATGGCGGGGATAAATGTAAAATGCAAATAATCCCAGAGAACTTCCAATTAATACAGAGGGTACGGTTATCACCAGGTAAAACAGAAATCCGTCCGCCAGTGAACAAGTTGTTGTAAGCAGTGAATTTATTACTGAAATTGCTATTGGAATTACCAACAACCCTGGAGATATCTGAAGCAATTTGTTTAAATAGTTTTCTTCACGCTTCAGATATGAAATTGTCAATAGGCCTGTTATAATCACCAGTATTACAGAATTAAAAACCGAAAATTCATAGCCGAAAATTGAGGTTAGAGGGGTCTTGATAAGCAGTAAATTAAACAGGATTATAATAAAAACAGATATTACAAATCTTTTATCGCTTTTGAATGACATTTTATCTAAAATTCTTTTCCTTCTACTCTTTCTATATCCGCTCCGAGAAATTTAAGCTTTTCTTCTATCCTTTGATATCCCCTGTCCAGGTGATATACTCTTAATACTTCTGTAGTCCCCTGAGCTGCAAGCCCCGCTAAAACAAGACTGGCGCTTGCTCTGAGATCTGTTGACATCACTTTTGCTCCCATCAATTTTTTCACACCCTTAATTATGGCACTGTTTTCATTAATCGTAATGCTTGCTCCCAACCTTTGGAGTTCCGGAACATGCTTAAACCTGTCAAGATAAATAGTGTCGGTAACTGTTGAAACTCCACTAGCTAATGCCATATAGGCTGTCCATTGAGCCTGCATATCTGTAGGGAATCCCGGAAATGCTGAAGTAGTAACATCGATCGGATTAATATTATTATTTACTCCATCAATTTCAATGTATTCATTATTATATATAAGGTTACATCCACTATTCTCAAGTTTATTCAATATAGAAAGAAGCAGCTCTGCTTTTATATTATTTAATTTTACCTTCCCTCTCGTTATTGCAGCTGCTATCAGAATTGTACCTGCTTCAATCCGGTCGGGAATCGTATCGATATCTGCCGATTTTAATTCATCCACTCCTTCAATATGCAGATTAGGGGTTCCAATTCCCTCAATTCGTGCTCCCATTTTTTCCAGAAAACAGACAAGATTAATTATTTCCGGTTCAATAGCTGCATTAATTATACTACTTTCCCCCTTCGCTAATACAGCCGCCATCAAAATATTCCCTGTAGCACCTACGGACGAAATGTCAAAGCTGATTTTAGAACCATGCAGACGGGGAGATTTTGCTATTATATATCCCCCCGAAAGTTCTATATCTGCACCCATTTTCTTTAAACCTTCCAGGTGAAGATTAATCGGACGAGGCCCCCATGAACATCCGCCGGGTAATGACACTTTTGCTAATCCGAACCTTGCTAAAAGAGGACCTAAAACATATACCGAGGCCCGCATTTTCTTTACATGTTCATAGGGAGCATCCTGACTGATAATATTGTCAGTATTTAATTTTAATAAATTGTCCCTGAATTCTGCTGCCACCCCTAAGTGAGTTAACAACTTCATCATTGTATATACATCATTTAATTCGGGTGTGTTATAAAGACTATAATTGCCCGGAGCTAACAGGGTGGCAGGCATTAATGCCAGTGTGGCATTCTTTGCACCGCTTATTGTAACCTCCCCTTCTAATTTATTTCCACCGCGTATAACAAATTTATCCATAATGAATGATGATTAATATTTTAATATTTTATACAAATCTGTTTCCCTTCTCTCCCTGCCCTTTGCAATCTCTGAATCACTGCTTCCTGTCCGTTATGTATTTTTAATGACTATAAATGAGAAATTATCAGGAGCTCCCCTTTGTTCAATCATATCAGACAGCGTACTATTTATTTTATCATAATCTGTCAGTATCTCTTCTAACTCATTATCCTTTATTACGGTTGTAACACCGTCTGTGCACAAAAAGAAAAGAATATCATCCGAGGGATTAAGACTGATTTTACTTAAGTCTATTTCGATTGCGGAATTATCCCCAAGCGCACGCATTATTATATTTCTGTTTGGATGATTTTCTGCTTCAACGTTTGTAAGGAATCCTTCGTCAATCAGTTTTTGAACAAACGAATGATCCTTTGTTAATTGTTCTAATTTACCGTTAAGCAGATTATATGTACGCGAGTCCCCTACATGGCCGCAGTAAGCTGTATTATTTAAAAGAAATAATACTTCAATTGTGGTTGCCATTCCCTTGAAATCATCACTGGTAGACGCCTTATCTATAATCCTTTTGTTTGCCTGGGCTATTGCAGATTTAATTCTCTTTGAATAATCACTCTCAGTCGAAGATTTAAAGAATTCATATACGGTATTTACACTTAATTGTGAAGCAACTTCCCCGGCTTTGTTTCCACCTAATCCATCACAAACTATTGCAAGAATACCATTTTCAATTTCAAATATTCCTAAAGAATCCTCATTATCCGAACGCTTTAAACCGATGTTGGTAACCGTAAAATATTTGTAATTCATAAACCAAGAATTAAATTTGAATAAAACAGTAGATCAAATATAATTACTTGGCAGGTAAAATACTTACTCAATTTGATATTTTATTTCACTTTATTATCGGATTAAAATACATTAATGTAATACATTAATAAAAAACAATTGCTTTGAACAAAATAAACTTATAATTTTAAATGATTAATTAAATAGTAGGTATTTCTATGAAACTTAACCATCTCGATTACTACAGGCTTCCATGGAATTTAACCGACAATTCTATTTCATGGCTTGAACCAACCGCTAAATGCAATCTTCACTGTGATGGATGTTATCGCAAGAATGAGAATGTACATAAGTCTCTTCAGACAATCGAGGAAGAGCTAAACGTTTTTACACGGTTAAGAAAGTGTGACGGTGTTTCTATAGCAGGGGGCGATCCTTTAACACATCCCGAAATAATTCAAATTGTTCAAATGGTAAAAGCCAAAGGCTTGAAACCTATATTAAATACTAACGGTCTCGCTTTAACTAAAGAACTTCTTCTTGAATTAAAAAAAGCTGGAGTATACGGTTTTACTTTCCATATCGATAGTAAACAAAACCGCCCCGGCTGGAAAGATAAAAACGAAGTCGAGCTTAATGAACTAAGGTATCATTACGCTTCTATGTTAGCTGAAGCAGGCAATATATCATGCTCTTTCAATTCCACTGTATATGAAGACACTATGAAGTATATCCCTGAGCTTGTTAAATGGGGACAAAAAAATATTGATAAAGTTCAGGTTATGGTTTTCATCCTTTACAGGGCTGTAAATAATTCAAAAGTTGATTTCTATCTCGGCCCTAAAAAGATTGATATGGGTGAATTTGTTTACAACGAGGAAGAAGTAGAAAGAACTGATATAAAAGCAGAAGAAATCTATGAGCTTATCAAGAATGAATACCCGGATTTTGATAGCTGCGCCTACCTGAACGGTTCTGAGAAACCCGATTCATTTAAATGGCTCCTGAGCGGTCGATTGGGTACTAAGAAAAAAATCTACGGTTATATGGGTAAGAAATCGATGGAAATTATTCAGACATTCCACCACTTAATGTTCGATAGATATCTTGCCTATTCTACCCCCAAAATGACTCGTAAAGGTAAGTCAATGCTCCTTCTCGGTCTTTTCGATAAAGGCCTGAGAAAAACATTCTTTAATTTTATTAAGAATCCTCTAAACCTGTTCAGAAGACTCCATTATCAGTCGGTTATGATCATCCAGCCCGTTGATTTCCTGGAAGATGGACGCCAGAGCATGTGTGATGGCTGCCCCGATATCACTGTCTGGAACGGTCAGCTTGTATGGTCCTGCAGAATGGAGGAACAACTGAAATACGGCCACAATATCAGATCTTATCCTAAGGAATTACCTAAAAATTAGTTCTAAAAAGGAGGCTTTTGCCTCCTTTTTTATGATTCCTCCCCTATTTCAATTTGCTAAACAAAACAGTTAAACTTATATTTACTGACTATTTTAGAATTAGTGTTACAATATATTTTAAGATGCGAGAGTGGCGGAATTGGCAGACGCGCTAGACTTAGGATCTAGTACCTAACCGGTGTCGGGGTTCGAGTCCCCGCTTTCGCACTTCTTATTATTTATTCCCATTTAATAACAGATTAACGAGGTAATTTTGGAATTTAAGATCAATGATGTAAATATTTCAGAAAAAGAACTGGAAGTAACCTATACATTCGATGAAATTAAAAAAGACCTGGATATTGAGGTTCAGAAACAAACTAAAAAACTGCAAATCCCCGGCTTTAGAAAAGGAAAAGTACCCGCTCCACTTCTGAAAAAAATGTTCGGCGATGCATTCGAGCAGGAAGCTTCTGAAAAAGTAGCAGGTAAGAAATTCTGGGATGTTGCAGAGGAAAATCATCTCCACCCTATCGGAAAACCTGCTATTACTGATATTAAATTTGTCCCGGGCGAAAGCTTATTCTTCAAAATCACCTATGAAGTTCTCCCTCAGATTGAAGCTAAGGACTATAAAGGACTTGATATTGAAGTCCCCGACCTGGTAGCCAAAGATGAAGATGTAGAACACGAAATAAAACATATCCTGAAAGCTAATGAAACTTTTGAACCTTCTGATGTTGTTTCCGGAGATGATTGTACCCTGGATGTTGATATTCAGAGAGTCGACAAAGATGGAAAACCATTCGAAGGAAGTAAACAGGAATCCCTGCAGATCGATCTCTCTAACCAAAGAGTTGCTAAGGAAATAATTGAAAATTCTAAAGACAAAAAAGTCGGCGAATCCTTCAAATTCACATTCAATGATGTCCGTACTATAAAGAATAAAGAGGGTGTGGATGAAAAATTTACGGAAGTTCTTGAGTATAATGCAGTTATTAAAGCCATCAAAAAATCAATAATTCCCCTACTGGATGAAGCTTTAATAAAAAAAGTAACCAAAGATAAAGTTTCAACTGAACCTGAATTAAAAGAACAGATCAGAAATGATATTCAGAGTTATTATGAACATCAGATTGATGACATTTTAAGGAACAAGCTCATCACCCAGATTATCAGTAATAATGAATTTAATCCTCCTAAATCACTTCTGGCTAATGTCCTTGAAGATTATGTCAAGCGCGAAGAAGAAGAAGCTAAGAAACAGGGCTATAAAAAATATGATAAGGAAGAGGGTAAAAAACGATTGGCAAAATCTGCCGAAGTTGAAGTAAAATGGTATATCCTTAAAGAGGCTATTCAAAAACAGGAAGACATATCAATCAGCGATGAGGAATTAAACCAACTCGCAGCTAAAGATGCGGCCGAAACTGGTATTGCAGTTGAAAAGCTCATTACTTATTATAAGTCATCCAATTATTCATCTAAAATTATAGAAAATAAGGTCTTTCAATTCTTGAAAGAAAATAATAATATTAAAAAAGTAGAACCTGATAAATCTCATATTCACAATCATGAGGAGCACGAACATGAAGGATAAAATTGAAATTTTTAATCAGCTCGTACCGTATGTAATTGAACAAACCGGACGCGGCGAACGTGGAATGGATATATATTCCCGGCTCTTAAGGGAAAGGATCATATTCCTCGGCACTGCTATCGATGATCATGTAGCCAGTCTTACTATCGCTCAGCTTATCTTTCTTGAAGCAGAGGATTCTGAAAAAGACATAAACCTCTATATCAATTCCCCTGGCGGAAGCGTTTCGGCAGGTTTGGCTATTTATGATACGATGAAATATGTTAAACCAAGTGTAGCTACTATCTGTGTCGGAATGGCTGCAAGCATGGGAGCTATACTTCTTGCAGGTGGCGCTGAAGGTAAAAGAACTTCTCTCCCAAATTCTAAAATATTAATCCACCAGCCATGGATCGGCGGATTGCAGGGACAAACTTCTGATATCGAGATTCATGCAAAGGAAATGCTTAAAACAAGAGATACTCTCTACAAGATTCTTGCCGAACATACAGGCAAATCCTTCGAACAGATTACACACGACTGCGACAGGGATTACTTCCTTACAGCCGAAGAAGCTAAAGAATATAAGCTGATCGACAATATCCTCTCCAAACGTATAGGCCTGGATAAAAAATAATCCTTAAAAAGGCTGTCTTATGACAGCCTTTTCCCTTCCCTCCCAATCAATTTGCTTCTTTATCTATTTCCTATTAATATTACACTATATTAATATCTGTTTCAATTTGAATTATGAAATATTGGTATTACTTCCTTATTTTATTATTTCATACTCCCTTTGCCTTGTACGCACAGAATGTGTATCCCCATATTTCTGAATTAAACGGAATGGAAGATTATAACGGGATCACAAATCTTCTTTACAGGATTTCTTCATCCCAGGTGGATTCATTTAACAGTAATTATAGCAATGATATCTATCTTTTGAATACTGTTAATCATATAGATTCATTATTTCAGATTGATGGCTCCTATTACAACATATATTTGGAGGGAGGGTGGAGGATTGTTAATAGTTTTGATTTCTGGGAAAAGAACCCTCGTAAATTTATTGTTTGTGGTAGTTCTGGCGGAGTCGACGGTTCTGCTTTTGTGGAAAGATTTGATGGGATTTCTGGACTTTTCCAATTTTGGACTAATGATGGTGATTTTATAAGAATTTCACATCAGAATGACAGTCTTGTATATTGTACAATTGATAGTAGATTTTTATTTAAAAGCACAACAGGCGGAGCCTCATGGGATACTGCTGGTTATTTAAATGCCTTTTCCCTAAGTCCCTTTAATGATCAGGTCCTCTTCTCAACCGAAAATGGTATACTTAATAAAACAACAGATGGAGGCTTAAATAAGCAAGTTGT